>NZ_BAABBA010000008.1:111733-201181 GCF_039537705.1 Georgenia daeguensis | reverse complement strand
CCTACCACCGCCGTCGACGACAGGACGCCCTCGGCCGGTTGACCCCCATCGAGTACGAGACCATCATGACCACGCCAGCCACCCAGGCTGCGTGACCCAACCTGTCACCTATCCGTGCAGCAGACCCATGAGTCGCGTCGTCAATTCAACCGCCGAAGGGCTGACAATCCTGGGAATCGAGCTGCTCGGCGGTTCGGCAAGGTACGAAATCGGAGGGCAGCATGCCTTCGCAGTTGTCCACGTCACGTCCGAAGAGCCATCGATGGAAGCCTTGCTGCAGGCCGTCCCTGGAGCGGTTCACGGGCTCCGCCACTCCGCGAACCTCTTCTGGTCAGAAGTCCGTGCTCTTCTTCCCACCGCCGTCGTCATCAAGGAGCGACCGAAGATCAGAGTGCTGGCGTACGCGCCGTTCGCCGAGGAGCGGGCGAGGCCATATCTCGGCCCACTAGAACTTGCATACGCACTCGTGTCCGGGGCTGGACCCGCCTCCGGTGCGGACTTGGCGGTGCGGGCGGCGAAACACCGATTCACCGTCGAGCGGCCGGACTGGAGCTGTCTCGTGCTTCGTGACGGCGCTGCGTTCGTTTCGCATCAGACAACCCAGGAGGACTTCTCTGCAGTTCTGAGGGTATTGGTTCACTCGGTCCACCTCGACGCCTTGCTGTTCGCCTTGGTTCAGCGGTGTCTCATGGACGATGCCGGCCGACAGACGACAACGGTGGGGCTCGAGGACGCCAGTGCCCTCGTTGATCTGGAGAGGGCGCACTTCGAGTTCAAGCGGACGTACTGGCGCACCTCTTTGACGGATAAGCGTTCTGCGCCACCTGACATGGTCCTTCGGGAGTTCCAGGAACAGCTCCTCACCGCTCGTGACGTCATGGAGGTGGAGGTACGGGTCCAAGAGGGGGCCCGGCTCGCACACTCGCTGCTGGAAGCGGGACAGGAAGAGGCTCAGCAACGTCTCAACCGTCTTGTTCGAACGGTTTCTGTGGTGATCGGGGCATTTGGCCTGTCCTTCGCTGCGGCGCCGGTGGTCGCCGAGCCCAGCTGGAGTGCATTCGGAGCGGCTGTACTTGCCGGGGCCGGTGGGGCAGCGGTTGCCCAACTCGTGCTGTGGAGAGTCGACCGTCGTCAGAGCAGCACGGGTCGTGCGTCCGAACGGCGCGCCGGCTCTCCTTGAGGTCCAGGACTCCGACGCCAGACTCCGGTACCAGCCCCATCACCCCAGCACGCAGATGTACTTCGGCGGACAGTGGACGAGCGCAAACTCGCCGCTCAACTAGCCTGGCATGAGCCGCGTGGTCGAACGGTCTTAGGCGACCGCGCGGACGTCCCGTCACTGGGCTGGCGTCGGAGCGGCGTCAGGCGCGGTGTAGTGCCGCACGTGAGATGACGGCGTCGGCCACCCGGTCTACGGACCCCGGGGCGGCGTCGAGGTAGAGGTTGGGCTCGACCGCCTCGAGCTCCATCAGCAGGGGAGCGCCGTCGTCGCCGGCAACCATGTCGACCCGCGCGTAGAGCGGGACGTAGCGGAAGCGGTCGGCGACCGCCTCGACGATCCGGGCGGCGAGGCGCAGTTCAGCGTCGGTGGCCGCCCCGGCGGTGACCAGGTCGGGGTCGTACATCGCCTCGGCGGCGCCCAGCCCGTCCGCCCGGAGGGGCGCGATCTCGTCGGCGCGTAGCACGGCGCGCTTGCGCAGCACGTGGCTGACCTCGTTGTCGACCAGCACGACGGCGGTCTCGCCGCGTGTGTCGACGGCGCGCTGGTACGGCTGGATCATCGCCGTCCGGCCGCTGGCGTGGATGCGCTCGACCAGCCCCCGCGCGAGGTCGTGGGTGGGCGGGCTGAAGCGGCCGGTGTCCCGCGCCCCGGCCGACACGGTCGGCTTGACCACCACCTCGTCCCGGAGCACGGGGAGCGGGTCACCCGGGGCGACGTAGAGAGTCGGAACCACCGGGACCCCGTCGTCGGCGAGGTCCTGGAGGTAGCGCTTGTCGCTGTTCCAGCGAACCAGGTCTGGCGCGTTGTGGAGCCGGTCGCCGATCGCGTCCGCCCAGGCGACGAACTCCTCGCGGCGCGCGGAGTAGTCCCAGGTCGAGCGGATGACGACGGCGTCGAAGGCGCGCCAGTCCACGCCCGGCTGGTCCCACGGGAGCCGGATGACGTCGGCGCCACGGAGGCGGAGAGCCTCCGCGAGCCGATGGTCGTCGTCGAAGCTCGGCGGTATCGCCGAGATGGTGGCGATGGCAATCTGCACCTGCCGAGGGTATCGGCGGGTGGGCGTCGCTCAGCGCGCCGGCGGGGCGCCGACCTCCAACGGCAGGTTCTCATCGGCGGCCCACTCCGTCATCGACCCGTCGTAGACGGCGACGTCATCGCGGCCCAGGCGGGCGAGGTTGAACGCCAGGTACGTCGCGGCGATGCCGCTGCCGCAGTAGGTGACGACCTTCTTGTCCTCCTCGAGCGCGCCGGCCGCCTCGAACGCCGGGCGAACCTCCTCGACGTCGCGGGCTCCGCCGTCGGGGGATACGAGCTCGCCGAAGAAGACGTGGCTGGACCCGGGGATGCGACCGGGGCGGGCGTAGGTGACCCGGGTGCCCTCGAAGGTCGGGCGGTCGAGGGAGTTGACGAGCTGGACATCGTCGCGCTCGAGCGCGACGAGGACGTCCTCCTTGCGTGCGAGCAGCTCGGGGCGGCGGCGGGCGGTGAACGTCGCGGCCGGGCGGGTCTCCTCGCCGGTGACCACGGGGAGGCCGGCGTCGCGCCAGGCGCGGAAGCCGCCGTCGAGCACGGCGACGTCGTCGAAGCCCTCCAGGCGCAGGTTCCACCACAGGCGGGTGGCCCACATGTCCGCGCCCTGGTCGTAGACGACGACGCGGGTGCCGTCGCCGACGGCCGAGGGCGCCGATCCGCGCGGCGAACGTCTCGGAGTCGAGGGCGGTGAACGTGGTGGGGGCGCCGGTGTCGGCGAGGTCGGTGAGCAGGTCGGCGAAGACCGCGCCGGGGACGTGGCTCTTGCGGTAGGCCTCGCGGCCGGAGGCGACGTCGTAGTAGCCGTCGCCCTCGGGCTGAGTGAGGAAGGTGGTGGCGTCGACGACGACCAGGTCGGGGTCGGCCAGGTGGTCGTGGAGCCAGGCGGTGTCGACGAGCAGCGGCAGAGTAGTCATGGCCTCGACGTTACGGACGGGATCGGCGCTCCCGCGCGGCGAGCCGGGATCGGTCTCGGTGAGTGGACTGCGGCTGTCGTGGTCGACGGACCGTCGGAGTTCTGCGCGCGAGACGGGGCGGACGATACTGCTCTGGGCGCTGGTGATGTGGCGCTCTTGGCGCCAAAATGGCGCCATGGCGACGATCCAGATCAAGAACGTGCCGGAGGAGACGCACGCCGTCCTCCGGCGGCGGGCCGCGGCGGCGCACATGTCGATGCAGGAGTACCTCCTCAGCCGCCTGATCGAGGAGGGATCCCGCCCAACGTTGGACGAGGTGCTCGACCGGGCAGGCGGCCGAGCCGGCGGTGCGGTCCCGCTCGCGGACGCGGTGGCCGAGCTGCGGAGCGAACGTGCTGGTCGTTGACGCCAGCGTGCTCGTCGTCGCGCTCGCCGACGACGGTCCGGACGGGGACGCCGCCAGGCAGCGGTTGCGCGGCGAGCGGATAGTCGTGCCCGAGCTCGCCGATCTTGAGGTCGCCTCCGTGCTCCGGCGCCACCTCCGTGCGGGCTCGCTGGACGAGAGGCGCGCGCGCCTGGCGCTCGAGGACCTGCTCGCCTTTCCCGCCGAGCGAGCACCGCACGGACCGTTGCTGGACAGGGCGTGGGAGCTGCGCGGGAGTCTGACGGTCTACGACGCCGTCTACGTCGCGCTCGCCGAAGCGCTCAACGCGGTGTTGGTGACTGGAGATCGGCGGCTCGGCAGGGCGCCGGGCCCGAGATGCTCGGTGGAGCTCCTCAAACCGTCTGTCTGAGAGGCGAGTTCGACCGCGCCGGACCTCCCTGAGCGGTGGCCGATAGCCTCCTTCCATGTCCGTCGAGAGCCTGGCCGAACAGTTCCTCACCCTCCACCGCCCCGGTGCTCCGCTGCTGCTGCCCAACGCCTGGGACGCCGGGTCCGCGAAGATCCTCGCCGAGCTGGGGTTCGCGGCGATCGCGACGACCAGCAGCGGCTTCGCCGCGACGCTGGGGCGGCGCGACGGCGACGTCACCCGGGAGGAGGCGCTGGCGAACGCGGCCGACCTGGTTCGCGCGGTCGGCATCCCGGTCTCGGCCGACCTGGAGAACGGGTACGCCGACGAGCCGCGGGACGTCGCCGAGATCGTGAGCGCCGCGCGGGACGTCGGGCTGGCTGGGTGCTCGATCGAGGACTACACCGGCCACGACGATGACCCGATCTACGACGCTGGACTGGCGCGAGAGCGGATCTCGGCGGCCGCCGGGGCGTCCGGCTCGCTGGTGCTCACGGCGCGGTGCGAGAACTACCTCCACGGTCGACCGGTCCTGCCCGAGACGCTCGTCCGGCTGCAGGCCTACCAGGAGGCGGGCGCCGACGTCCTCTACGCACCAGGGCTTACCGACCTCGGCGAGATCCGCACCGTCTGCGCGGAGACGGACCGCCCGGTCAACGTGCTGCTGGTCCGGGGCGGGCCGTCACCCGCGGAGCTGGCCGACGCAGGCGTCGCCCGCATCTCGGTGGGCGGCACCTTCGCCTGGAACGCGCTCGCCGGGCTGATCGAAGCGGCGCGCGAGCTGCTCGACGGCGACACCGCCTTTCTCGACCGCGCGGTGCCCGCGCGCCAGATCATCGACTCGGCGTTCCGCTGAGGGGAGGCCCGCCAGAAGCCCTACACCCCTGACGAGCTGATCCTCATGGAGAAGCGCCTCGCCGTGTGAAAACGGCGAAAAGGGGATGCTGATACCGTCCTCGGCAATGCGCGCGAACAACGGCTGGGACGATCCCGACGGAAACTCCCGCGCCGACGCGCCGCTCTCCGAGCAGCTGCGCGAAGGCACGCGCGCCGAGCACAGGGCCGCCGAGTCGCAGGACTTCGTGGAGAACCTCCTCGCCGGCGACCTCGACGTCGCCGCCTACGCCGACCTCGCCGCCCAGCAGCTCGAGATCTACCGGGCCCTCGAGGACGCGGCCCTGCCGGTGCGGCGGGACGCGCGCGGCGCCGGCCTCGCGTTCGCCGAGCTGGAGCGCGTGCCCTCCATCGAGCGCGACCTCGCCCACCTCCACGGCGCCGGCTGGCGCGAGCAGATCCGCATCCTGCCGGCCACCCTCACTTACGCGGCGCGGCTGCGCGACGCCGGAGGCAGTCTGCCCGAGTACGCCGCGCACGCCTACACCCGCTACCTCGGCGACCTCTCCGGCGGCCAGATCATCAAGCGGATGATGCAGCGCCGCTACGGCATGGGCGCCGAGGGGCTGGCGTTCTACGACTTCCCCGAGATCCCGAAGGCCAAGCCGTTCAAAGACCTCTACCGCGAGCGGCTCGACGCCCTCGGCCTCGACGCCGCGGAGACCGCCCGGGCCGTCGCCGAGGCGCAGCAGGCGTTCCGTCTCAACCGCGCGATGTTCGCCGAGCTCGGTGCCGAGCATGCCGTTCGTGGTGGTGCGGAGCGTCGCGGGGCGCGGGCGGACGTGGCATGACGGGCGAGCGCGGGGCGAAGGCGGAGGGCGAGGCCGGGGTGGGCGACGGCCCGGGGATGGACGGCGAGGCTGGGACGGACGGCGGGGCGATAAGGGGCGGCGGGGCTGGGATGGGCAAGGACGCGACGGTGGACAACGGGACGACGGCGGACGCGCTGGAGCTGGAAGCGTGCGAGGCCGAGCCGATCCGCGTGCCCGGCAAGGTGCAGTCGCGCGGCGTGCTGCTCGTGGTCGACGACGGCGTGGTCGTCCAGGTCTCGGAGAACCTGCCGGAGCTGCTGGGCGTCGCCGTCGACGACGCGCTCGGCCGCCCGCTCGCGGAGGTGCTGGGCGCCGAGGCGGCGTCGGGCGTGCGGCTGGCCGAGAGCCCCGCCGGCGGGCCCCTCGGGGACTCGCTGCAGCAGCTGACGATGCACGGCCGCGAGTGGCTGGTCGCCTCCCACCTCGGCGGCGACGGCTCGGTGCTGGTGGAGGCCGAGCCGGTGCCCGCAGCGACCGGCGACGGCGAGCCGACTACCGCGGTGTTCCAGCAGACCCACGCCGTCCTGCGGGAGGCGGCCACGGCGTCGAGCGTGGAGGAGATCTACGCCCTCGCGGCGACCGGGGTGCGCCGGCTGACCGGGTTCGACCGCGTGATGGTCTACCGGTTCGACCGCGACTACAACGGCCAGGTGGTCGCCGAGGACGTCCGGGAGGACCTCGAGCCGTACCTCGGGCTGCACTACCCGGCCTCGGACATCCCCGCCCAGGCGCGGGCGCTGTACGAGAAGAACTGGCTCCGGCTCATCTCGGACACCGAGGCGCCCACCGCCCGCCTCGTGCCCGAGCTGCACCCGCGCACGGCGGCGCCGACCGACCTGACCTTCGCCACCCTGCGTGCCGTCTCCCCCGTGCACGTGGAGTACCTGCGCACCATGGGCGTGCGCTCCTCCATGTCGATCTCGCTGCTCAACGAGGGGCGCCTGTGGGGCATGGTCGCGTGCCACCACGTCTCCGGCCCGCACACCCCGTCGCTCGAGGTGCGCGCCGCGGCCGAGACGCTGGCGGCCGGGCTGTCCCTGCAGGCGGTGGTCCGCGCGGCGGCGGACCGGGCGCACCACGCGCAGGCCGTCGCCGACGAGCTGCGCCGCCTGGTCGGCGTCGCGGAGACCGAGCCGCTGGCCGAGGCCGTCGCCCAGCCCCGCCTGCTGGAGCTGCTCGACGTCGACGGGCTGATGCTGCGCGTCGGCGGCGCCTCGGCCGCCGTCGGGCTCCTGCCCGGCGACCCGGACCGCGTGGTGCGCGCGCTGGTTGACGCAGGCGGTTCCGCCGTCGCCGAGACGGCCGGCGTCCTCACCTGCGACGCGCTCCCGGCGGCGCTGCCCGACCCCGACGGCGCCCTCGGCGAGGTGGCCGGCGCCCTGGTGGTGCCGCTGCCCGAGGGCGACGTGCTGGCCATGTTCCGCCGCGAGGTGGCGCGCGAGGTCGCGTGGGGCGGCGACCCGGGGGAGAAGCCCGTCACCGTGGGGGACGACGGCGTCGCCCGGCTCGGTCCGCGCCGCTCGTTCGCCCGGTGGCAGCAGGTGGTGGAGGGGACGTCGCGACCATGGTCGGTGGAGGACGTCGAGGCGGCCGTCGCGGCGCGCCGCCTCGTCGTCGAGGTGCTCTACCGCCGCACCCGGCCCGACCTGGGAGCCGCGCTGGCCCTGCAGCGCTCGTCGCTGCCCGACCGTCTGCCCCAGCCGGCCGGGTGGCACGTCGCCGCGCGGTACCGCCCCGCCGACGGCGGCCGGGTCGGCGGCGACTGGTACGACAGCTTCGAGCTGGCCTCGGGCTGCCTCGCCCTGGTGGTCGGCGACGTCGCGGGGCACGGGCTCGCGGCGGCGTCGTCCATGAACCAGCTCCGCAACGGGATGCGCTCGCTCCTCGTGGCGCACGACGGCGCGGTGGGGCCGGCGGTCGAGGCGCTGGACCGGCTGGCCAAGCAGCTGCTGCCCGAGGAGATGGCGACGATGTGGGCGGGGGTGCTCGACCCGGCCACCGGCGAGGTCGAGTACGTCTGCGCCGGTCACATGCCCCCGCTGCTGGTGCGCGACCACCACGCCACCTGGGCGGAGGTCGTGCGTAACCCGCCGCTGGGGTTCCTGCGCGAGCGTCCCCGCGGCGGCACGCTGACCGTCGCGCCGGGGGAGTCGCTGCTGCTCTACTCCGACGGGCTGGTCGAGCGGCGGGCGGACCCGATCGTGAGCCGGCTGGAGGAGCTGCGGGCCACCACCGAGGTCACCCTGGACCTCGAGGTGCTCGAGCACCGGCTGGCCGGGCTGGAGTCGGAGGACGACGCGACCATGCTGCTGGTCACCGCCGACTCCTGAGCCGCGGCACAGTCCACCGACGCCGCTCGGGCGGAGTTTCAGGGCCGCCGACCCCTGGATCGGCACCGGTCGAGGAGCGATGCTGTGCGGGTGGGCATCGAGGACGTGCTCGCCGGGGCACGAGCGGGTGTCAGGCGGCTGCAGCCGCCGGAGGTGGTGGCGGCGGTCGCCGCCGGAGCGCTGCTGGTCGACACGCGCACCGAGTCTCAGCGACGCGAGCAGGGCGAGCTCCCGGGGGCGCTGGTGATCGACCGGACCGTGCTCGAGTGGCGCCTCGACCCGGCCTGCCGCTGGCACATCCCTGAGGCCACCAGCTACGACCTGCAGGTCGTGGTGGTCTGCGGTCACGGGTACAGCTCGAGCCTGGCGGCTGCGTCGCTGCGTGCGGTGGGCCTGCACCGGGCCACCGACATGGTCGGCGGCGCCGCGGCGTGGCGGGCCGCCGGCCTGCCGATGAGCCAGGGGCCGGCTGACGTTCGACGTTGAGATGCTGGCCGCACAAGCCCGCGCGCGGGCGCTGGTCGACCAAACCCGACCGGACGCGCGGCGTCAGGGCGTCGGCGCGGCCCTGGCCCTCGGCATCGCGAGCACCGCCGCGGCGGTGAGGACCGCAGCGACGACGGCGGCCGTGAACACCGCGCTCGTGGCGTCGGCGATCGCGCCCGGCCCGTGGTTGCCGAGCCGGGCGTAGACGGCGTTGGAGAGGGCCCCGAACACGGCGACGCCGAACGCGCTGCCGACCGAGCGGGCGAACATGTTCGTCCCGGTGACGACCCCACGCTCGGCCCACTCCACGCTCGACTGCGCCGCGACGATGCTCGGCGTCGAGGTCAGGCCGAGACCGAGGCCGACGACGAAGCACGCCGCCGCCACCCCGAGCACGGTGGGGGAGAGCATGACGACGACGGCGAGCAGGGCCGTGCCGGCGACGACGACCGCGATCCCGATGAGGTTCGTCGCCCGGAAGCCCAGCCGCAGGTAGATGCGCCCGGCCTGCGAGGCGGCGATCGGCCAGCCGATGGTGAGTGCGGCCAGGGCGAGGCCGGCGACGATCGGCTCGGCGCCCAGGACGCCCTCAAGGTAGGTGGGGACGTAGGAGGTGAGCCCGAGGAGGATGGCGCCGACGCCGAAGGCGATGAGCGTCGTCGTCAGCAGGAGGCGCCGGGTGAGGACGAAGCCGGGCAGGACCGGCTCGGCGGCCCGGCGTTCGACGAGGACGAAACCGGCGAGCAGGATGGCGCCGGCGGCGACCGTGGCGATGCCCACCGGGGAGCCCCACGCCCACGAGTGCCCGCCCTCGAGCAGCGCGAGCATGAGCAGGCTCAGGGCCACCGTGAGCAGGACCGCGCCGAGGACGTCGACCTTGTGCCGCTGCCGGTGGACCGACTCGTGGAAGGACCTGCCGAGCATCCAGGCCGCGAGGAGGCAGACCGGGACGTTGACGAAGAAGATGGCGCGCCAGAGCCCCAACGACGCGAAGACGCCGCCGAGGGTGGGGCCGAGGACGGAGGAGACCGCCCAGACGCTGGCGAGGTAGCCCTGGACCTTGGCCCGCTCGGCCACCGTGTAGATGTCCCCGGCGATCGTGATCGCCATCGGCTGCACCGCTCCCGCCCCGAGCCCCTGCACGAGGCGCGCGACGATGAGCACCGGCATGCTCCACGCGAACCCGCATAGCACCGACCCGAGGAGGAACAGCCCGATCCCGACGAGGACGACCGGCTTGCGCCCGACCATGTCGGAGACCTTGGCGTAGACCGGCACCGTGACGGCCTGGGCGAGCAGGTAGCTGGAGAACAGCCAGGGGAAGGACGTGAACCCCCCGATGTCCGCCACGATCGACGGGATCGCCGTCGCGACGATCGTCGCGTCGATGGCGATGAGCGCCGTGGTCAGCATCAGCGCAACGAGGACGGGGCCCCGCTCCGAGCGGAAGCCGACGTCGCGCACGGCAGCCGACGTCGTCGAGTCTCTGGCCTTGTTCATCGTCCCCGTCGGCGGTCTGGTCGCGGCTGGTCAGGGGACGCACCCTACGCCGACCTTCCGACGGCGGCTCGGGGCCTCGTCGTGGGCCGGGAGCCGGTCGAGGCGCGGGCCTCGTCGCGGCCCGGGAGCCGGTCGAGCGGGGGCGGCCGGGCGTCGCCGTCGGGCGCGGTCGGAGAGCCGGTCGCACGGCGTGCGCGATGAACCTCGAAGTGCTTGGCTTTCGCCGTTGAGCACCTCCGGGGGACCTCGTTCTCCAGCGGAAGGAGCGGTTCGTGAGCGAACCGGCAGAGATCCAGCGCCCCGTGCGGGACGACAGCGTGGAGCAGTTCGGCTACAAGCAGGAGCTGCAACGCTCGCTGACGTTCGCCGACCTCCTCATCTACGGGCTCATCTTCATGGTGCCCATCGCCCCGTTCGGCATCTTCGGCAGCGTCTACCAGGGCTCCGGCGGCATGGTGGCGCTCGCGTACGTCATCGGCATGGTCGCGATGATGTTCACCGCCAACTCCTACGCCCAGATGGCCCACGCCTTCCCCATGGCCGGCTCGGTCTACACCTACGCCGGCCGCGGGATCCATCCGTCGGCCGGCTTCCTCGCCGGCTGGGTGATCATGCTCGACTACGTCCTGGTCCCCGGCCTGCTCTACCTCGTCGCCTCCGTGGCGATGAACTCGATCGTGCCCGTCGTCCCGGTGTGGGTCTGGATCATCCTGTTCATCGTCCTGAACACGGTCGTGAACTACATGGGCATCGAGATGACCGCGCGCGTCAACAAGATCATGCTCATCGGCGAGCTCATCGTGCTGGCGATCTTCATCGTCATCGGCGTGGTCGCCGTCGCGCAGGGGAAGGGCAACGGGTTCAGCTTCGACGCGTTCTACAACCCCGAGACCTTCCAGTGGAGCGTGATCCTCGGGGCGGTCTCCATCGCCGTCCTCTCGTTCTTGGGCTTCGACGGCATCTCCATGCTCGCCGAGGAGAACAAGCAGGAGTCTCGGCAGATCGGCCGGGCCATGGTCGCCGCCCTCCTGGTGGCCGGCGCCCTGTTCATCGTTCAGACGTGGGTGGCGTCCATGCTCGTGCCCAACACGGACGCTCTCCTGACCGAGGGCGACCCGGCCGGGACGGCGTTCTACGACGCCGCCGCCGTCGCCGGGGGCGGGTGGCTGGCCGTCCTGACCGCCCTCGCGACGGCGATCGCCTGGGGCTTCGCGAACTCGCTCGCGGCCCAGGCCGCCACCTCGCGGCTGCTCTACGCGATGGCGCGCGACGGCGAGCTCCCCAGGTTCCTGGCGAAGGTCCACCCGACGCACCGCGTGCCGGTGAACGCCACCTTCGTGGCCGCCGGCGTGTCCCTGCTCCTCGGGCTCTACATGTCCACGCGCGGCGACGGGATCGCCCTGCTCTCGACCCTGGTCAACTTCGGGGCGATGACCGCCTTCCTGGTCCTGCACGCCGCCGTGGTGAACCACTTCGTCGTGCGGAACCGGTCGACGGACTACCTGCGCCACCTGGTGATGCCGATCATCGGGTTCGCGATCCTGCTGTTCGTCGTCATCAACGCCTCGATCGCCGCGCAGACCATCGGCCTGATCTGGGCCGGGATCGGCGTCCTGATCCTCATCGTCCTCAAGGCGACCAAGCGCGAGCCCGAGCTCGCCGGGATGGAGCACCAGCCATGACCGAGGTCTTCCAGCTGCACCCCGAGCCGGACCAGTACTCCTTCACCTTCGGCGGGAAGGAGCCGATCCTCACCGTCCCGCCCGGATCCGTCATCGAGCTGAGCACCGAGGACTGCTACGGCGGGCAGGTCCGCTCGGTGGACGACCTGCCCTCGGTCGTGTGCAAGTTCCCGTTCCTCAACCCCGTCACCGGACCCATCGCCGTCGAGGGCGCCGAGCCGGGCGACATCCTCGCGGTGCACCTGGCCGAGGTGCGGCCCCGGCGGGACTGGGCGGTCTCGTCCACGTTCCCGCACTTCGGCGCGCTCACCACCACCCACACGACGGCGATGCTCCACGACGCGCTCGAGGAGCGCGTGTGGATGTACGAGATTGACGCCGAGGCGGGGACGTGCCGGTTCTCCGCCCGGAACTCCGACTACGTCGTCGACCTGCCGCTCGACCCCTTCCACGGGACCATCGGCGTGGCCCCCGACGCCTTCGAGCGGATCGTCACCGTGACGCCCTCCTTCCACGGCGGCAACATGGACACCCCCGAGACCCGCGCCAGGGCGACGGTGTACTTCCCCGTCTTCGTCGACGGCGCCCACCTCTCCCTCGGGGACGGGCACTGCCGGCAGGGGGAGGGCGAGGTCTGCGGCACCGCCGTCGAGGCGGCCATGGCGACCACGATCGTCGTCGACCTCATCAAGGGCTCGGCCCCGATCGCGACGCCACGCATCGAGGACGACCGATTCATCATGACCACCGGGTCGGTCAGGCCGCTGGAGGACGCGTTCCGCCTCAGCCAGACCGAGCTCATCCGGTGGACCGAGAGCCTCACCGGCATGGACACCCTGGACGCCTACCAGCTGGTGAGCCAGGCGGGGCTGGCGCCCGCGGGGAACGTCGTGGACACGAACTACACGATGGTCGCGAAGCTGCCCAAGACCGTCCTCGACGGGGCGTCGGTGTGGGACGACGTCCACGCCCGGCTCCGGCGCACCGGCGAGGAGCACCTGCGAGGCCGGTAGGGCCGGCGTGGCCGCAGGGTGAGGGCCGCGGGGACGGGGCACCGCCGGAGGCGCACCGCCCTGGCGACGCCAGGGGCCTAGGTCCCTGTCCCCGGTCGCGCGCTGGGCGTATGCCTGACCCCATGAGGCGCGTCGTGGTGGACCGCTTCGGCGGTCCCGAGGTCCTGCGGGTGGTGCAGAGCCGCGATCCGCGGCCGGGTACGGGGGAGGTCCTGGTCAGGGTCCTGGCCGCCGGGGTGTCCTTCACCGACGCGCTGCTGCGCGCCGGCACGTATCTCGGTGTGCCCAGACCGCCGTTCACGCCGGGGTACGAGCTCGTCGGCGTCGTCGATGAGCGGGGGCCGGGCTGCTCGCGGCTGCGGGTCGGGGACCGGGTGGCCGCGCTGACCGCGTACGGCGCCTACGCGGAGGACGTCTGCGTGCCGGAGACCGAGGCGGTGGAGGTGCCCACGGATCTCGACCCGGCGGAGGTGGTCAGCCTCGTCCTGACCTACACGACCGCTTACCAGCTCCTGCACCGTTCGGCCCGGGTCCGCCGCGGCGAGACGGTGCTCGTCCACGGCGCGGCGGGGCGCGTGGGCACCGCGGTGCTGGAGCTGGGCGCCCTGGCCGGCGTGCGCCTGTACGGGACGGCGTCGGCGCACGACCGTGGCGCCGTCGAGCGGCTCGGCGCCGTCGCGATCGACTACCGCAACGAGGACTTCGTGGCCCGGGTGCGTGAGCTGACCGGCGCGGGCGTGGACGTGGCGCTCGACGGCTTCGGCGGCACGATCTCGCTGCGTTCCTTCCGTGCGCTGCGGCCCGGCGGCCGGCTGGTCCTGTACGGCCACTACGCCACGATGGCGGGCGGACGGAAGAGCTGGCGGGGCTGGTTCGAGTGGTACGGGACGACGGCGGCCGTGGCGCTCCGGGGCCTGCTCTCGCCGGGCCGGCGCGTGCTGGTCTACCGGATCCAGAAGCTGCGGGACAGTCGCCAGCTGCTGCCCGTGGCGCCGCGCCGTCCGGCGCGTCTGGTCGGCGGAGGGCCTCGGCACCCCGACTGGTTCCGCGAGGACTTCCTCGCGCTGGTCGACCTGCTCCGCAGGGGCGACATCCGTCCCGTCGTGGCGGAACGGCTCCCGCTGTCGGACGCACGCCGCGCCCACGAGCTGCTCGAGAGCTCGGCGGCCAGGGGGAAGATCGTCCTGGTGCCGTGACGTCCGCTGATGAGCAGGCGAGTCGTGGTGGGAGATTTCGACGGGCTCGAGACCGGCTGGGTCCTTGGTCCCACCCCGGGACGAGGCCGAGAGTGGTCCCATGGTGAGAAGACCCAGCGGCGGGGCGACCCGCTCCGCCGGGAACTCGACCTGAACGGGCAGGTGGCTCCGATGGCACGACTGCACAGGCGCCCGGCCGTGGTGATGCTGCTGGCCGCCCTCGGCGTGGTGGCAGCGACCGGCACGGCGTCGGCCGATCCCACGGACCCGCCGGGCCACAGCGACTTCGGCAAGCACGTGGTGGAGCACAACGAGCACTTCGACGGCGAGCACAACCCGGGCGTCGTGCACCAGGGGTACTCGAACTGGGAGGGGCACGATCACGGCTGAGGCCGGGACCGAGGTGGCTGATGTTCAGCTGGGACCACATGGGCTGGTGGATGGGCCTGGGCTGGCTCTGGGTCATCCTGCTGGTCGTTCTCGTCGGTGTCGTGGTGCTGGTCGCAGTGCTGGCGCGCGGGCAGAGCGGCGGCGCCCCGCGCACCCCTGAGCAGGGCCGCAGCAGCGCCCGGGCGATCCTCGACGAGCGGTACGCCCGCGGGGAGATCGACACCGCCGAGTACCAGGAACGGCTGCGCGCCCTGGGCGGGAAGTAGCGTGCGTGGGCGCGTCCTGGGCGAGAAGGAGCGCGCGACAGGTCCCGTGTCGGGTCGTCCCCGGAGCGCGGCGCTGGTCAGTGCCGGGTGCGCGCCCCAATGCCGGCGCGCTCCTCGAACCGGCGCAGCGTGGTCACGAGCAGGATCAGCGCGACCGCCTGGCTGAGCGCCACGACCACGACGAGCGCCGGCAGCGACACCTCGTACAGCCAGCCGACGACGCCGCCGCCCACCACGGCCAGCGCCCCCTGGATCCCCGCGAACACCCCGTAGGCGGTGGCGCGGCGTGGTGCGTCGACCAGCTCGGCGACGAGGGCCTTGATGGTCGAGTCCTGCACCCCGAACGCGAACCCCCAGACGACCACCCCGACGAGCACTGCGGCGAGGGCCGAGGAGAGCGCGAGCGCCGGCACCAGCGCCACGAGCACCGGGACCGCGTAGAGCACCCGGGCGCCGACCCGGTCGTAGGCCGAGCCGACCACCAGGGCGGCGAGCGCCTCCACCGCCATGGCCCCGGCGTAGACGAGCGGGACGGTCGCCACCGGCACGAGCCCGGCCGTGGTGAGGTGGAAGGAGATGACGCCGAAGGTGACCAGGCCCCCGGTGGTCAGGCTCGTCGCCGCCGCGTACCGGAAGAACTCCGGCGGCAGCCCGGCCCCGACCGACTCCGCGAGCCAGGTGCGCACCCCGCGCCGGGGCCGCGCCGGAGGGGCCGGGGCCGACGTCGCGGGAAGCAGCTCCGTCTCGTCCCCGGGTCCGGCCGCAGCATCCGCCGCGGACGCGTCCGCCGCGCGCGGCGACGAACCGTTGTACACGGACGGGTCCGGCACCCGGGCGCGCAGCACCGCGAGCAGCACCATCGCGGCCGCACCCGGCACCGCCAGCACCAGGAACGCCGGCCAGATGGCACCCGAGACGGCCAGCACCGCGGCCACCAGCAGGGGCCCGGCGAACGCACCGACCTGGTCCATCGCCTTGTGCACCCCGAATCCGCGCCCGCGCCCCACCTCGGCGGCGACGTGCGCGAGCAGGGCCGACTTCGACGGGCTCCGCACCGCCTTGCCGGACCGCTCGAGCAGGATGAGCACGATCCCGACGGCGAGGCCGGCCCCGCCGACGAACGGCGTGACGGCGAGCAGCGGCACGCACACCGCCGTCAGGCCGTAGCCGGCGATCGTCAGCGCCCAGTACCGGCCGGTGCGGTCGGCGAGCGGCCCGAACACGAACCGCAGCACGAGCGCCATCGCCTCGCCCGCGCCGGTGACCAGCCCGACCACCAGCGCGCTCGCGCCGAGCGCGGCGAGCAGGGGGCCGTACATCGAGCGGGCGCCCTCGTAGACCATGTCCGCGGCGAGGCTGACCCCGCCGAACATGAGCACCACCCGCCAGGGCGTCCAGGCGCGGGCCGTGCCTTCCACCGTGCCGCTCACCGGCCGGCACCGGCGGTGGGGGCCGTGCCGCGCACGAGGATCCCGGGAGCACGCATGTCGGCACACTAACCCCGCTCGGGGACGTCGGCCCATGCAGCGATCACGACGCGGAGAGCGCCGCCAACCCTTGCCGGTCCGTCCGGCGCGGCGGGATAGTTGACGCACCATGCGTGAGGAGCTGGTGCGGGATGCGCGTCTTCCTCAGCTACCGGCGCGAGGACAGCGCCGCCCACGCCGGTCGGCTCGCCGACGAACTGCGCCGGCGCCTCGGCCGGTCCGACGTGTTTCTCGACGTCGCCGAGATCCGGCCGGGCAGGGACTTCGCCGACGCCATCGACAGCGCCCTCCAGCGCAGCGACGCCGTGCTCGTCGTGATCGGGCCGCGGTGGCTCTCTGCGGCAGCCGCGGACGGACGGCCGCGGCTGGACGACCCGCAGGACTACGTGCGCCGCGAGATCGCCGCCGCCCTGGGGCGCTCGCTCCTCGTGGTGCCCGTGCTGGTCGGCGGGGCGCGGCTCCCGCGGGCCGACGAGCTGCCCGAGGACCTCGTCCCTCTCGCGCGCCGGCAGGCGATCTCTCTCGACGACGAGACCTGGCTGCGCGACGTCCAGGCTCTGCTCGACCTGCTCGAGGGACGCCGCGAGGCACCGACGAGGCGGCGGCTCTGGGTGCTCGTCGGGGCCGGCGTGCTGGCCGGCGCGGCGGTCGCCACGGTGGTCGCCGTCGCCCTGCTGCGGCCGGACCCGGGCGAGCCGGGCGGGACCACCGGGACGGACGGGGAGACGGTCGGCGCGCTCACCGGCTGCCCGGACCCGGACGAGACCTGGGAGCGGCTGCTGGGACCGGACGGCACGGCGTCGGGTGTGGTCGAGGAGGCCGACGGCGGGACGCTCGAGTTCACCGTGACGGACGTCTTCGCGCAGGACAACGACGACGGGTCCTGGGAGGTGGTGATCACCTCGATCATGACGAACAACCTCGGCGAGGTGCGCAACCACGGCGACTGGGTCTACAGCCAGCTCGAGGTGGCGCGGATCGCGTACGAGACGAAGACCTGCTACTCGGTGGAGTCGCAGCTGCCGGAGCCCGGGCAGCGCAGCCGCGCACGGGTGGGGTACGAGGTGACCGAGGACCCGGCCGGCGGTCTGCGGCTCACGGTGGGGGACAACAACTACTACGCGAACTTCGCCCTCACGCCCGGCTCGTGAGGCGGTGACGGCGGCCTATGACAGCTCCGCCTCCACCGCCGCCAGCGCGCCGAGCAGGGGAGCGAGCGCCGTGGCGCTCTCGCGCGAGAGCTGGAAGTCGGTGCCGACCGGGACGTCCGCCGGCTCCCCCGGCAGCTCCCGCGCCGCCTGGTCCGGCCCGGCGGCGGGGACGACCACGCGGCGCACCGCGTCGCCGGACCGGAGGGTGACGATGGCGATCATCGAGTCCGGCACGATCTCGCCCTCGGTGCGCAGCGCCGCCTCGGACGGTGGTTCGTCGGCCAGCAGCCCCGCCTCCGCGGCGGCCGCGAAGACCCGGGCGGCGACGTCGGTCGGCACCGTGGACACGGACTCCACCCGGTCCCCACCGCCCAGCTCGTCCACCACGCGCTTCTCGGCCCCGCCGTCGGCCGTGACGGCGAGATGGAACAGGTACCGCTCGCTCGGGGCCCCGCCGGTGATGTCGAACGAGATCTCCTCGGTGCCGCCCGCTCCGACGTCGCCGCCGGGCCCACCGCCGGCGCGGCCGCGGTCGCCGTCGCTCGCCTCGCCCGCGGCGCGCAGCCGCGCCAGCGCCTCCGCCCGCCGGGCCGGCTCGAGGGCGTCGAGGGAACGTAGATCCGGCATGTCGGTCTCCCTGTCCGTGCGGGCCTCCCCGGCCTCCGGCGGCTCGCCGGCGCCCGGCGCGGCGGGGCCGTGGCCGCAGTGGAAGGCGGCGATGCGGTTGTACAGGCGCTGGACGGTCTCGGTGTTGTCGTCCATGACGGTCCCGGTGTTCACGGGCGAACGCGCGGGGCAGGCGGTGGAGGCGTACTCGTCCGGGTGGCCCAGCATGTGGCCGAACTCGTGGGACGCCACGTCACCCGAGTCGGAGGTGTCCCAGTTGGTCATGTTCGACTGCGCCGGTCCCGGCCGGACGCGCACGACGTGGTGCGCCCCGGACGTGACCCAGTGCACGTCGAACGTGATGGCCTTGCGGTCACCGTTCCCGGCCCGGCAGTCGAACCGGTTCGCCCACTTCGAGATGATCCCGTTGCGCCACGTCGGTTGCAGGTTCGCGATCTGGGCGGCCGTGACCCCGCCCTCGGGGACCAGCTGGATCCGCACGGTGACGTGCGTGTCACCCTGGTGGTACGCCGAGGTCCAGCTGTAGACGCACTCGCTCACCGAGCGTGAGATCTCTCCGCCGACCCGCCACGGGCCGGTCCACGTCCACGGCGCACGGTCCATCCGCCAGAAGAAGTCGACGTTGCCCGCCTCGTCCCGGGCGAGCAGCTCGAGGTTGCCGGGGCTGCCGTAGTTGCCCTGGATCAGAGCGACGCCGGTGTACCGCGGCCCGCCCACGAAGCGGCCCGGGGCGCTCCAGGTCATGCCGGCGTCGTTGTTGCGCCACAGGTGGGCCAGGCCGCCGTCACGGTGGGGGACGACGACCTCGAAGTTGCCCTTAGTGCCGTGGCGGCCCTGGATGAGCGACGGTGCGCCCGTGAGCCCGCTCGCGATCCGGAAGGGGCCGGACCAGGTCCAGGGGGCGCGGTCAATGCGCCAGAAGAAGTCGAGGTTGCCGGCCTGGTCGGTGGCGACGACCTCGAGGTTGCCTGGGCTGCCGTAGTTGCTCTGGATGAGGGAGGCGCCGACGTACCGGGCGGCCCCGCCGAAGCGGCCCGGGGCGCTCCAGGTCATGCCGGCGTCGTTGTTGCGCCACAGGTGGGCGAGGCCGCCGTCACGGTGGGGGACGACGACCTCGAAGTTGCCCTTGGTGCCGTGGCGGCTCTGGATGAGCGACGGCGTACCGGTGAGCCCGCTCGCGATCCGGAAGGGGCCGGACCAGGTCCAGGGGGCGCGGTCCATGCGCCAGAAGAAGTCGAGGTTGCCGGCCTGGTCGGTGGCGACGACCTCGAGGTTGCCTGGGCTGCCGTAGTTGCTCTGGATGAGCGACGTGCCGACGTACCGGGCGGCCCCGCCGAAGCAGCCCGGCCCGCTCCAGACCCCGCCGGCGTCGTTGTTGCGCCACAGGTGCACGAGGCCCCCGCCGTGGGAGGACGGGACGACGGCCTCGAAGTTGCCCTTGGTGCCGTGCCTGCCCTGGATGAGAAAACTGCCCATGACAACCTCCCCCGGCCGGAGAGCGCCGGCCCCGCCGCCGGCGACGCTGCCGGCGCCGAAAATCTTCCCATCCGCGCCGTCACTGGCGCGTTACTCGTGGCGACCCCCGCGCGTACCCTGGACTCGCGGGTTCGTCCCGTTCGTCACGCCGGAAAGAGGGCCCGACGCCGGAAAGAGGGCCCGACGGCGCAAGGAGGCGCCGCCGTCGAAGCAGCCGGCGCCCCGGGGAGCGGCCCTGGGGCGCCCGACCAGGAGACGCCCATGAGCGCTCGGGAGGAGAGAGGCGCCGGGCCTCTGACCGTCTTCATCAGCTACCGGCGCAGCGACGCGGCCGGCACGGCGGGCCGCATCCACGACAGCCTGGTCAAGCGGTTCGACGACGATCACGTCTTCATGGACGTCGGCTCGATCCGGCCCGGCGAAGACTTCACCGAGGTGCTCGCAGACGTCCTGGACCGGTGCACCGCCGTCGTCGTCGTGATCGGGCCCGGCTGGGTCGCCGCCACGGAGAAGGACGGGCGTCGCCGCCTCGATGACCCCCGGGATTACGTGCGCACCGAGGTCGCCCGCGCGCTCTCCGCAGGCGTGAGCGTCTTCCCCGTCCTCGTCGACGGCGCAGTGATGCCCCGGGCCGAGGACCTCCCGCCGGACCTGCAGGGTCTGACCACACGGCAGGCCATCGAGATCTCCGCGACCCGCTACCAGTACGACGTCGGCCAGCTCGTCACCGCGCTCCGGCACCTGCACCGCCCCTGGTGGCGGACCGGCGCCGGGCGGGCGGCCCTGGCTGTCGCCGCGGTGGCCGCCGTCGTGACCGGCGCCCTGCTGTGGCCGGACGGCGCGGAGGACGGCGGGGCGGGGGCGGAGGAGTCGACGGCGACCGGTCCCACGGGCGCGCAGGGGACGACCGGCACGGAGACCGCGACGGCGACCCAGGAGCCGACCGTCGCGCTCCTCCGGGCGCGGGTGAACTTCCAGATGCCGGGGTCCGAGACGCCCGAGGGGTACCTCGCCGACTTCGGGGAGCCGTTCGGCCCGCGCGAGGGGCCCGACCAGGGTGAGGGCCTGACGTACGGCTGGGTCCACCAGGGCACACACGACCCCTACGACATGGTCGGGAAGGGCCGGGACCGGGACACGCCGGGCATCGAGCAGCGCCGGGACACCCTGATGCACATGCAGGCCGGGGACCCGGGGAGCTGGGAGATCGCGGTGCCGAACGGCCGGTACGCGGTCGACGTCTCCGTCGGCGACGCCGCCCCCACCGGGGCGCACAGCATCAATGTCGAGGGCGTGCCGGTGATCTCCGGCTTCGACGGCACGGCCGAGCTGTACGAGGAGAACGGCACACAGGTGGAGGTCACGGACGGCGTGCTGACCGTCGACTGCGTCGGCGGGCAGAACACGAAGATCAACTACGTGCACGTGACGCAGCTGCCCTGACGGGACTAGCCCGGGAACAGTCGCCGCGCCACCTCGGCGTGCCGGCGCCGCACGGCGTCGGCCGCCCCGGCACCGGGCAGCGACTCGAGCTGGGTCTCCTCCCCGGTCTCCTCGTCGGCGATCGTGTACGCCGCCAGCGCCCGGCCGTTGGCCGCGTCCTCGGCGTTCTCCTCGGCGGCCCGCTCGGCCTTCTCGACCCGCGCGGACTGCACCGTGACGCCGAACAGCGCACCGGCGGCCGCGAACGCCAGCGCCTGCACCGACGCGAACACGAACGTCAGCCGTGTCCACTGCTCGCTGTCCGTGCCCGTCCGGGTCAGGAGGACGATCACGAACCCCAGCCACACCAGCACGGCGCCGACGGCCACCACCATCGGCACGCCGGACAGCCCCGAGCGGGGCGGGGAGGCCTTGTCCCCGGGCGTCGTGCCGGACCTCTTCTCGGGCGTCGTGCCGGACATCGTCGTCCTCCCTCTCGGCGCAGCCGGGGGCGTCACCCGCCTGCGGAGCTGCTCACACCGTCGTGAGTCCCGCGGCCCATGCTCCGGCGGCCCCGGCGGGCTGTCAACGCTGCGACCCGGCGCCCGCAGCCCCTTGACAGCCGCCCCCGGCGGGTCCAGCGTGAGGCACGGCCGGGGCGCGACGGCGCGCACCGCCGGAGGCTGGGGTGCGTCGTGGTCACGAGCTGGCGCGAGCTGAACGAGGGTCTCGCCGACGCCCTCGCACGGTCCGACGACGCCGCCGTCGAGCGGTCCTTCGCCGGCGCCCTGGCCCGGCTGGCCGGAGGCGACGGCGCCACCGCCGACGTCCAGGCCGCCGCCACCGACCTCACCGGCCCCGAGCCCGAGGCCGCGGGCCCCGTCTCCGGCCTGGCGCTGCTGCGCCGGCACCGCCGGTTCGACCTGGTCGAGCGGCTCGCCGAGGCGGTCGTGCAGGCGGGCGGCACCTCCGGCGTCGTGGTGCACCACTACGCGCTCGCCCTCGTCGAGCGCGGCGCGCCGGCCGCGGCGCTGGCCCTGCTGCGCGGCCTGCTCGACGACGACGCCCGCGCCACCCCGGAGGCGCGCGGGCTCGAGGGACGCGCCTGCAAGGAGCTCTTCCTCGCCACGGCCCCGGGTGCCGCCCGCCGACGCCGGGCCTACCTGGCGCGCGCCGTCGACGCCTACCGCTCGGTCTACGAGGCGGACCCGGGGAACCTGTGGCACGGCATCAACACCGCGGCTCTGCTGCTGCGGGCCGAGCGGGAGGGGCTGCCCCTCGACGACGTCCCGGACCCGGGGGCCGCCGGGCGCGAGATCGCCGCACGGGTGGCCGAGGCCGTCGCCCGGCACGAGGACGGGCCGTGGGAGTGGGCGACCGCGATCGAGGCCGAGATCGCGCTCGGCCGCACCGACGCGGCGCTGACCCGGCTGCGCCGTCACCCGGTCGGCGTCGGGGCGTTCGAGCTGGCCAGCCTGCGGCGCCAGCTCGTGGACGTCTGGCAGCTCTCCCACGCCGAGGCGCCCGGCGCGCAGATCCTCCCGCCGCTCGAGGCGCTGCTGCTCACCAAGCCGGGGGCCGCCCTCACGCTGGCCGCCGGCACGGGCACGGCGGTCGCGCGCACGGAGGCCGCCGTCGCGGGCTTCGAGAAGGTCTTCGGCCCCGAGGGGGCGCTCACCCAGTCCTGGTTCGAGGAGCTGCTGCGCCGCTGCCGCGCCGTGGCCCGGGTCGAGAACGCCTACGAGGAGCCGGTGGGCACGGGGTTCGTCCTCGCCGGGGCGGAGCTGCACCCCTCGTTCCCCGAGCGTGTCCTGCTCACCAACGCCCACGTCATCCCCGACGCCGTCGCCCCCGGCGACGCGCGTCTCACCTTCCGGGGTCTGCGGACCCCCGACGGGACGGCGGCGGTCCCGGTCGGCCGGGTCCTGTGGACCTCGCCGGTCAGCCGGTTCGACGCGACCGTCCTCGACCTGCCGCGCGTGCCCGACGGCGTGGAGGCGAACGCCCTCGCTGGCGACGTCCCCGCCCTCGGCGGCGTGCCACCCGCACGCGTGTACGTCGTCGGCCATCCTCTCGGGGCGGCGACCGTGAAGATCTCGATCCTCGACAACGAGCTGCTCGACGCCGACGCCACCCGGCTGCACTACCGGGCCCCGACCCAGCCCGGCAGCTCCGGCAGCCCCGTCTACGACGCGCACTGGCGGGTGGTGGCGCTGCACCACTCCGGCGGGGACCGCCTGCCGCGGCTGACCGGGGGCGGTGTCCACGCCGCCAACGAGGGCCTCCGGCTCGACGCGATCCGCGCGGCCATCGCCGCGACGCTCTCGCCACCCGGGGTGCCCACGCCGGGGCCGGGGACACCGGGAGCGACGGCGGCGCCGGGAGCGCCGGGAGCGCCGGCATGACCGCCCCGAGTCCGCTGCGGGTCGGCCGGAGGCGGTGAACCGTGCCCGCACCCGTGGCGTTCATGGTGATGCCGTTCAACCTCAAGCCGACCGGCCGGGGCGAGTCCACGGTGCCCTCCGAGATCGACTTCGACCTGCTCTGGTTCCGTGTCTACCGCCCGGTCCTCGCCGACCTCGGGTACCGGCCGGTGCGGGCGGACGCCGACGTCGGCGCCCTGATCATCACCGAGATGATCCAGCGGCTCGTCCTCGGTGACCTCGTCGTCGCCGACCTCTCCCTGCCCAACGCCAACGTCTACTACGAGGTCGGGGTGCGCCACGCCGCCAGCCGGGTGGGCTGCGTGCTCGCCGCCGCGGACTGGGCGCAGCCCGTCTTCGACCTCGCCCAGCTGCGCCAGGTCCGCTTCCCCCTGCCCGACGGCACGGTCCCGCCCGCCGTGGCCGAGGTCGCCCGCGGGCACCTGGCCGAGGGGCTCCGCCCGCTAGCGGCCGGCGTCTCCCCGGTCTTCTCCGCGGTCCCCGGCTACCCCGAGCCGCGCGACCCGGAGCAGTTCGCCGCCTTCGCCGACCTGGCCGACGACCTGATGGCCTTCGACGCCGACGTGCGTGCCGCCTACCTCGCCCCGCGGCGCGAGCAGCGCTTCCGGGCCGAGGCGGTGCTGGCGCGGCACGGTCACAAGCACGCCGTGCGCCAGGCGGACGCCCTGCTGCTGCTCCGGCTGCTGCGCGACCTCGTCGGCTGGCAGGCCGTCCTCGACTACGCCGCCGGGCTCCCCGCGGAGGTGGCCGAGCACCCCCTGGTGCTGGAGCAGCGGTGCCTCGCCCTGGCCAAGATCGGTGACCCGGCGGTCGCGGCCGCCCAGCTCGAGGCGCTCCTGAGGCGGTACGGCGAGACCTCCGAGCGGCTCGGCCTGCTCGGCGGCCGGTACAAGCAGCTCTACCGGGAGGCCCGTGGCGCGGCCGAACGCCGCCGCTACCTCGACCTCGCCGTCGACTCCTACGAGCGCGGCATGCGGGCCGACCTGAACGACTACTACCCGACGAGCAACCTGCCTCTGCTCTACCGGGCCCGCGGCGCTGACGGCGACGAGGCGCGCGCCGCCGACGCCGAGGTGGTGGCGCTCGCGGCGTGCCGGCGGGCCCTGGAGCGCGGCACCGCAGACGAGTGGGTGCGCCCCACGATGCTGGCGCTCGCCTTCCACCGCGGGGACGTCGCCGAGGCGCAGCGGCTGGCGGACGCCGTCGCCGTCGAGGGCGCCGCCGCCTGGCGGCTGGGAACCACGGTCCAGGACCTGCGCGACCTCGTGGCCGGGCTCGACGGCGGCGAGGTCGCCCGCGGGCTCGGCGAGGTGCTCGCCCGCCTGGAGACGCTGCTGGCGGACGACCTCGCCGCCGCGGGGGCCGCGCCGCCCACGGACTTCGTCGCGCCCACCGTGGGCGTCGAACGGCCGGGCGTCCTGGGCACACCCCAGCACCCAGGCGGAGCGGCGCCATGACTCGCCTCGAACAGGTCTCCTCCATCGCCGATCTGCGGGCCGCGCTGGCCCCCCTGGCCGGTGCGACCGGGCGTCCCGTCCTCGTCCTCGTCGGCGGCGCCGGGGGGATGGACGCGGAGCAGGAGGGGGCTGTGCGGGGGGTCCTCGCCGACCACGTCGTGCCTGTGCTCGCCAGCACCGGCGCGGTGGTGGTGGACGGCGGCACGGACTCCGGCGTCATGCGGGCGATGGGGGCCGCGCACCACGCCGCCGGGGGGACGTTCCCGCTGGTCGGCGTCGTCGCCCGCGGCACCGTGACGCTCCCCGGCGACGGAGCGGGCGCCCCTGACGCCGCCGCCGTCGACCCGCACCACGACCTGGTCCTCGTGGTGCCGGGGGAGACCTGGGGGGACGAGTCCCGCTGGCTCGACGAGGCCGCCACCGCGCTCGCCCAGCGGCGCCCGTCGGTCACCCTGGTGATCAACGGCGGACCGGTCGCGCTGGACGACGTCGAGCTCAGCCTCGCCCGAGGGCGTCCCGTCGTTGTCCTCGCCGGGACGGGCCGCCTCGCCGACGACGTCGCGACCGCGGGCGACGGCAGCACCGAGGCCGTCCGGAAGGTCGCCGGATCGCCGTTGACGCAGCTCGTCCGGCTCGGCGACGACGACGCAGCGGTCGGCGCGGTCCTCCGCGGCGCACTCACCCGCCCGGAGGCGTGGTGAACGGCGGGACGGTGGAGGGAAGGGGCACGACCAGGCGTGCGCTGTGCGTGGGGATCAACCGGTTCGCGCACATGCCGGAGCATCTGTGGCTGCGGGGCTGCGTCAACGACGCCGAGGACTATCGCGCGCTCCTGACCGGGCCGTACGGGTTCGCGCCGGAGGAGGTCACCGTGCTGACCGACGACGCCGCCACCCGCACCGCCGTCCTCGGCGCCCTGCGCGACCTCGTCACGGCCGCGTCGGTTGGGGAGGCCGACCACCTGGTCGTCACGATGTCCAGCCACGGCACCCAGGTCGTCGACACCACCGGCGACGAGGGCGACCGCGTCGACGAGGCGTTCGCGACCAGCGACCTCGAGCAGGACGGGGAGCGGTGGAGCCGGGACACGCTCATCCTCGACGACGAGCTGCGCGCCCTCTTCGCCCGCGTGCCCGAGCGGGTCCTCCTCGACGTCGTCCTCGACACCTGTCACAGCGGCTCGGGGCTCGAGCTGCTGCCCACGGCCACGCGTCGGCCGCGTTTCCTGCCACCGCCGGAGCCCGCGCACGGCGCCCGGAGCGCCCGGCCCGCCCGCGTGCCACCGGTCCCGCCCACGACGCCGGCCGGTCCGGCGGGTCCGGTTCGGAGCTCCGGCGGCGAGGGGTCGCGCCACGTGCTGCTGGCGGCCTGCCGCTCGGACGAGACAGCGTCGGACGCCCTGTTCGCCGGCCGCTACTCCGGCGCGTGCACCCACTTCCTCGTCGAGACGTTGCGCGACGACCCGCAGGCCTCCCGCGGCGAGGTGCTGCGCCGGGTCCGCGAACGCCTGGCGGCCGACCGGTTCTACCAGCGGCCCCAGCTCGACGCGCCCGAGGCGGCGCTGGCCGTCCCGTGGGGGCGGCGGTACCGGCTGGGCTGATCCCGCGTGCGCTGACCGTGGGGCAGCCGTACCGACGGCGCCGACCCGCTCCGACGGCGTCGCCGGGGCGACGTGGACCGGCGCGGGACGGGTTTAGACCGGCGCGAACACCGCGACGGGCGTGGTCACGGCGTCCCGCTCGGCGGCCGCCGTGGCCCGGGCGCGGAGCTCGTAGCCGCCGGGCGGCGGGGCCGCGAACGTCGTCCGGTAGACGCCGTCGCCGTCGTCGAGCAGCTCCCGCCGTTCGGCCGGCACGCCGGGGGCCGCGCCGGGTGCGCCGTCGAGCACGACCTCGATCGCCAGGCCCGGCTCGGCCGACACCGTGACCTCGAGCGGCTCTCCCGCCAGCAGGACGTCCTGGGCGAGCACCCCCACCCGGAACGGCTCGATGCGGCGGGGGATGTCGGGCGAGCCCGAGAGCACGCCCTCGAGCTCCACCTGGATGACGTCGCTCGCCGGCAGATGGCCGTGCTTGTCCATGACGTAGCGCAGGATCGGGTCGTCGGAGGCGACGCCGTACGGCGCGGCGGACAGCCGGGGGACGGTGCCGTCGCCACGCTGGTCCTGCCCGTCGATCGTCAGCAGCGGCTCGACCCGGCCGTCGACGAGGCGCGCCGTCGTCGCGGTGGGCTGGGTCCGGGCGAGCACGGGGTGCGCGTCGACGACCTCCGCGGTGCCCCGCGCCGCGTCCTCGAGCTCGCGGTGGAACGCCATGGCGTCGGCCGTCATCGCGGTGTCGAGCTCGGGGACGGTGGTCTCGGTGGTCTTCAGCAGCCCCGACGGCCCGGCGATGCACGCGTACTCCGGCAGCAGCTGGTACAGCGCGGGCAGGCTCCGGGAGAACGCGCTCAGATCGGTCCCGACGGGCCCGAAGCCCTTCCGGACCCCGTTGACGAGGGACTCCAGCGCGTTGAGCGCGCCCCGGTGCGGCGTGCCGAGGGTGACCACCTTGCGCGTGATCTCGTGGCCGCCGAGGACGTCGACGTAGTAGCGCACCACCAGCCCGCCCATGGAGTGCGCGACGAACACGATGCCCACGTCCTCGTTGCCACGGACCGCCCGCAGCCGCTCGAGGACGGGCTCGACGGCATCGCCGAGCGCGCGGGCGTTGTACCGGTTGGACAGGCGCCAGTCGTACGGGAACTCGAGATAGTTCGCGGGCCGCTCTGCGGTGGCGTCGGCGATGGTGACGACGTCGAAGGTCCGGCGCAGCCAGTCGCGCAGCGCCGCGTAGCCGATCTCCACGCTCCACAGGCCGGGGACGACGTGCAGGTCCGGCATGAGGGCGGTGGCGCGGACGCCGTCGCCCGGGTGGTCGTCGCCCACGCCGGCGGGCAGCTCCAGCGCCCGGATCCGCCGGCCGAAGGTCAGCAGGCCGCCGACGACTGCGCGCAGGGAGGTCGACCACACCTCCCGGCCCTCGCGGTCCTGGAGCACGCTGCCCATGATCCCGGGGACGACCACCACGAGGTGGTCGAGAGGCTGCGACATGACGTGCTCCCTCAGCGGCTGGACGGTTCGGTGCGGACGGCGCCGCGGTCCGCGGCGCCCGGGTCGGCGAGGCGCTCGGCGAGCACGGCCAGGTTCATGCGCAGGATCTGCAGCGCGAGCGCCGGCTCCAGCGTGGCCAGCACGTCGCCCGCGGTGTGGACGTCGGTGTTGACGCGGTCGTTGTCCTCGATCGTCAGCACGGCCGGGAGGCCGGCGTCGATGAAGGGCACGTGGTCGCTGGCGAACGGGTTCAGCGAGGTCGAGACCGTCAGGTCGGTCCAGGTGGCGGCGGCCGCGACGAGGTCGTCGACGAGTGCCCGAGAGACCGGGGCGCCCTCGATCAGCACGCCCGGCGCGGCCGTGTTGCGCCGCGCCACCATGTCGAGGTTGACGACGGCGGTGATCCGCCGGCGCACCGGCTCGGCCAGGGCCGCCACGTGCTGGCGGCTGCCGTGCAGGCCCTGTTCCTCGCCGCCGAACAGGATCAGCCGCAGGTCGTGGTGGTGGTCCAGGGCCGCGAGGACCCGGCCGGTCTCCAGCACCCCGGCGGCGCCGCTGGCGTTGTCGTCCGCGCCGGGGGCTGCGCCGTCCGGCCCGTCGGCGTGGTTGACGGCGTCCAGGTGCGCAGCGAGGACCACCAGCCGGCGGGGCGCCGGCCCGGACCCGTGCCGGTGGGCGACGACGTTCTCGCTGCGCCCGACCGGACCGACCGTGATCTCCTCGTGCGCGACGTCGTAGCCGAGCGCGGCGAGCGCGGCGGCCGCCGTGGCCGCCGTCTCGGTGAACCCGGCCCGGAGCGAGTGACGGGTGTGGGGAGCGGTCAGTCGTTCGAGCCAGTCGGTGTACTCCCGCTCGGAGAGCGTGTCGAGCAGCTCGCCGGCGCCCGGTGCCCACCGCCGCCGTTGCGGTGCCGGCCGGTCGACGACGACGGCACCCGGCTCGAGCGGGAGGACGCGCCAGTGCAGGCCCTCACCCTCGCCGACGCCCGGCGGCAGCTCGCCCGTCCGGACCACGAGGTGGCGCCCGTGGTCGGCGAGCACGCGCACGTCCGGGTAGGCGCCCTGGAACGACCGGCCCACCTGCTGCACCAGGCTCAGCCGGGCGGGGCTGGCGGTGCCGGGCCCGGCGGTGCCGGTGCCTGCTGCCGCGTCGGCGCGCGCGACGACGCCGGACGGACCGTCGTCGGTCGGCCAGGGCACGGTCTCGTCGCCGATCCGCACCCCGGGCGGGCCCGCCGCCGAGGCGCTCACGCCGGTCGCCGCCGCAGCTCGAGGCGGTCGGGGCCGGCGTGGACGACGTC
This sequence comes from Georgenia daeguensis, assembly GCF_039537705.1. Classification (NCBI taxonomy): domain Bacteria; kingdom Bacillati; phylum Actinomycetota; class Actinomycetes; order Allobogoriellales; family Allobogoriellaceae; genus Georgenia; species Georgenia daeguensis. The sequence continues at coordinate 172,198 of NZ_BAABBA010000008.1, read as the reverse complement.
GGCCACCCGGGCGTCCGCCGGGGCGCTCTCCAGCCCGGCGTCCGACCCGAGCACCCACGTCCCCTCGACCGGTTCGGGGACGTCCGCACGGCCGGGCGCGAGCTCGACGAACGTCCCGTCCGGCGCCACCGCGATCCACGCCCGGCCCCGGGCGGGCGGGAAGTCGTAGCCGGCCGGACGGTAGACCTCGACGCCGTCGTGGTCCTCCTCGTGGGAGTGGCCCCAGCGTCCGGCCGGCACGGTCATGGGTGGGCCTGGAGGGCCGGCGCCGTCACCGCCGGCCGGCCGGCGACCTCCTGTGCCGGGATCTCCTGGGGCACGGGCTCCGGCGCGGGGCCCCCGCCGTCGGGCGCGCCGAGGCTCTCCCACCCGGTCTGCGACGGGCGCCAGGCCTGGCCGTCGAACCACTTGTGGTGCAGGGCCTGGTCGGCGCCGACGACGAAGACGTCGATGCGCTCGCCGGAGGTGACGACCGTCGGGGTGCCCGCCGTGGTGGCCCCGCCCCTCGGCGCCGGGACCGGTGCCGGGACCGGTGGTTCGACGGCCGGCTCGGGCACCCCGCCCGGGGCGGCCGTCCCGGCCCACAGGCCGCGGCGGAACGTGTCGAGGCAGACGGCCATGCGCGTGGCCTGGCCGGTGGTGAACATGACCATCGCGGCGTCGTCGGTGTAGTCCATGTAGTCCATGAACAGGTCGCCGTTCGGGCCGTTGGCGCAGGACCGCTTGGGGAACGTGGGCACGCCGGTGTTCGGACCGGCCTGGTTGGGGGTGTCGTCCACCTCGTCGGACCCGTGGCAGCCCGTGCCGTCGTCGCCCCAGATGTGGAAGAGGTTGAGCCAGTGCCCGACCTCGTGCGTGGCGGTCCGGCCCAGGTTGAACGGCGCCCGCGCGGTGCCGGTGGTGCCGAAGCCCGTGTGGGTGATCACGACGCCGTCGGTGGCGGCCGCGCCGCCCGGGAACTGGGCGTAGCCGAGCAGCCCGTCACGCAGGGTGCAGACCCAGATGTTCAGGTACCTCTCGGCGGGCCAGGCGTTGGCGCCGCCGCTGTCGTCGAACTTCACGGCGTCGTCCGTGCCGAAGGACCGCACGGTCGTCATCCGGCGGGTGATGCCGGTGGTCGGCTGCCCGGCGGGGTCCGTCGTCGCGAGGGAGAACTCCACGCGGGTGTCGGCCACCAGGTCCCGGAACGCGGCGGGCACGTCGCCGACGTCGGGGTTGGTGGCACGGAAGTCCTGGTTGAGCACGTCGATCTGCGTGCGGACCTGCTCGTCCGAGATCTCCGCCTCGGGCGAGGACGAGACCACGTGGACGACGACGGGGATGCGTGCCACCTCGCGGGAGTCGAGCACCATGCTCGACTCCAGCTCGATGGTCAGGTTCTCGAGCTCGGACCGCGCGGCGCTGTACGCCTCGGAGGTGGTGAGCAGGCGGCGGTGGACGTCCATGGCGCCGCAGGAGCGCCGGGTGGGCGGTTGCTGGTGGGCGGGGGCGGTGGAGGACATGGGTCAGCCTCGGTCGGTGACGGGTGCGGTCAGGACGAGATCGTCGGGGCGCAGGATCTCGCGCGGGAGGGGCACGGCCTCGAGCAGGTCGAGGGGGTCCCCGGCGACGTACGGGTCCCAGCCGAGGCCGGTCAGGGCGGCGATCCGGCGGACGGGGACCTGGAAGGTGCGGTAGGCACCGAAGGAGAAGGCCTCGGCCCCCTCGGCGACCTCGTCGAGGAGCGCGGCCTGGCTCAGCAGGTAGCCGGTGGCGGAGAGCTGCCCGGCGGTGGTGACCATGGCGACGACCTTCCAGAACTGCCGCGGAAGGCGGACGCCGCGGTACGGCGGGTCGTCCGGGTCGAGCACCGGCCCGGTGACGACGCTGACCAGCAGGTCGGCGGTGTCGGTGTTGTGGAGGATGTAGTCCTCGAGGCCGAGCCAGAGGGTCTGGCCGGCGTTGAAGTCGTGGTGCTGCGGGGTGCAGTTCGTGAAGTGGAAGGTGTCGTCGTTGGCGGCCTTCGCGACCGGGCCCCACGCCGGGTCGAGGCGCCGGACGAGGTGACCGCGGTCCAGCGGGTTGTCCCGGTAGACCTCCTCGCCGGCCTGCTCCTCGGCCGGCAGCCGCGGGTCGAGGAACCAACGGTCGCTCTCGCGGCTCGGCCGCTGCGCCAGCTTGCCGTCGATGTTGACCGCCGTGAAGAGCGCGAGCCTGCGCGCCCGGTGCATCACGACGCTGAAGTGGTGGTACCGCAGCTCCTGGGACGCGACCGGGGCCAGGTCCGCGCCGACCACCGGCAGCGGCAGCTCGGCGCCGCCGCCCAGGAAGTGCGGGTCGTACCCCGGCCGGGAGTCGTAGTCGGGGTCGATGGCGATGGCCTCCGACGACGCGGCTCCGACGTCGGCGGTCATCGCCGCGGTGACGGCGGCGGGCACGTCCGGGACGGGCGAGGTCACGGCGGGCGCCCGGCCGACCTCGACCGTGATGCGCAGCGGCACCTCGAACGTCACCGCGCCGGCAGCGCCGCCGGGCCCCGCGGTGAGCGTGACTGGAACGCTCGGGGCCCCGGCAGCCTGCACCTGTGCCGCCACGGCGTCCGCCGAGCGGGCCGCCGGAGCGTCGGCCGACCGTTCCGTCGACTGCCGGCCGTCCGCCGGGGAGGCCTGGCTGGCCCGCGGCATCCGCAGCGGCACCGGGCGGGGGGCGTCCGCCCGCTCGGCGTCGAGCACCGCCTGCGCCCTCGGCCGCCAGGGCGCCGGCAGCTCGGGCAGCCGGGACTCGAGGCAGCGCAGGATGCGGCTGATGCGGATGCCCTCGTTGAGGAAGGTGTACCCGGGCAGGTGCTGCGGCGTCCGCACGCTGGCGTGATGCAGCGCGACGACCTCCCACTGGTCGTTGAACACCGGCGAGCCGGAGGACCCGGGCTCGGTGTCGGCGGAGTAGTGCAGGACGAGCTCGGGGATGTCGATGAGCCGGTTCTCGCGCAGCACGATCTGCTTCCGGCGGCCGCCCGGGTGCTGCACGATCGTCACGGACTCGCCGATGATGACCGTGCCCTGGGCGGCGATGAGCTTGTTGTACCCGAAGCGGGCGAGGACCTCCGACGGCGCGTCGACCGCCACGAGCGCGAAGTCCAGGTCACGGTCGGCGAGGAAGAACGCTTCCGGGTCGAACGGGAGGATCTCGGTGGGCAGCGGCAGGCCGTCGATGCCGTCCTGGTAGTTGAACTCCACGACGCTGGTGCGGGCGGCATCCGCGTCCGGCAGCACGTGGTGGTTGGTCAGCAGCAGGGCCGGGGAGACGAGGAAGCCGGTGCCGTAGCCGTGGACCACCCCGCGGGCGTCGCGCATGTGGACCCGGCCGATGGGGCGGGACGCCTCGACACCGGACTCGAGGTAGCGCACGCCGAGGAAGTCGGCGGTGTTGATGACCTTCTCGAGCAGCTCGGCCGTCGCCCGCTCGTCCCTCCTCACCCCGTTCGCGGTGGGGAGGGACTCCAGCGGTGACTCGGCCAGGGCGTCGGCGAGCGGGCTCTCCTCGGCGTTGGCGAAGTAGGTGCGCAGCCGGCCGAGCCGCTTCGCGATGCGCTCCGGGTCGTCGGCCGCGGCGAGCCCCGCGGGGCCGCGAAGCTGCTGCTCGTGCTCCGTGCGCTCGCCGGACCGCTCCTCCATGCGCCGGGTGGCGAGCGCTTGCTGGTGGTCGAGCTCCGCGGGGAAGGGGCCCTGCTCGGACCCGCCAGGAGGCCCGTCGGGCGCGACGCCGTCGCCGGAGAACGCGCCCGACGCGCCGGGCGGGCCGAGCGCCTCGGCCCGGCGCGGATCGGTCGGAGGTGTCACGATGGCCATGACCGCACCCACTTGCGTCGACGTTGACGAGTGCTGCCTCTCAGTGTCGCCGTCGCATGTCTCCCGGACAAGAGGTTGCCGGGAGTTGCGGACGAACTGCGGTGACCGCCCGACTGAAGCGGCCGGCCGCGTTGGCAGAACCGGTGACGCTGCCGGCCCGGGGGAGGGGCGACGGCGACGGCCGGGCGGTCGCCGTCGTCGCCCCTTGTCCTGCACGGGTTCATGGCCGCTCGGGAGCGCCGGCGGACCAGACGCGCCAGGCCGTCACGGCGACACGGATCAGCGGTCCGGGCGGCGGGTCGACGGCGTACTGCGGGTACTTGGCCGCCAGCGCGGCGAGCGCGTCGCGGACCTCCGGTGTCCCGTCCACCGGCACGACCCGCGCCGTCCCGTCGGCACGCACCCACCACAGCGCCGACCAGTCGTCCTCGTAGTGGTCCACCAGGAGGCTGACGGCGTGGTGCGCCTCGATGTTCGCGAGCCGCTGCAGCCGCCGCGTGGACTTCGGCTTGTCGTCGACCGCGGTCCAGACGACGTCACCGATCAGCGCGAAGGTCACCGGCACCACGTGCGGGTCGCCGACGGGCGTCACCGTCGCCAGTCGGGCGACCCGGGCCGCGGCGAAACGGGCCCGACCGCCGTCCATCGCTCCACGGTAGGCGACGGGCGGCGGGTCCTTGCTCCGCCGTCGGTCGTGCCGGGGCGCCCCGGCCGTGCCTTTCCCTCCGCGGCGCAACGGTGAAGACTGAGGCCTCCCGGGGGCTGGCCATGCTCGCCAGGTGGCGGGTCGGGCTGCGGGCGCTACCGGAGGGACCGCGATGGCCGTCGTGACGATCACCGAGTCACCGCTCTCGATCGAGCAGCTGCTCGCCGTCGTCCGCGGCGCGCGGGTGGAGCTCGACGACGGCGCACGCGGGCGCATCGCCGCGGGCCGGGCCGTCGTGGAGAAGGCGCTGGACGCCGGCGACGCCGTCTACGGGCTGACCACCCAGGTGGGCCACGGCAAGGACACCCGGCTCACGGAGGAGGAGATCCGCGGCGAGCAGCTCTTCCTCGTGATGTCCCACAGCGGCGGGATCGGCGCGAGGCTGCCCACCGACGTCGTGCGCGCGGCGCTCGCGGTGCGCCTGAACGGCATCGCGCGCGGCGGGTCGGGCGCCGGGGTCGCGGTCGCCGAGGTCCTGGCGGCGATGCTCAACGCGCGCGTCCACCCGGTGGCGCCGGAGATCTCCTCGGTGGGCGCGGGCGACCTGGGGCCGATGGCCAGCATGGCGCAGGTCGCCGTCGGCGCCGGCCGCGCCGAGCACCGCGGTCAGGTGCTGCCCGGCGGGGAGGCGCTGCGCCGGGCGGGCATCACGCCGCTCGTGCTCGGCGGCAAGGACGGTCTCGCGCTGATCTCGGCCAACGCGGTGTCCGTCGGCCACGCCGCCCTCGTCGTCGACCGCGCCGAGCGGGCCGCGCAGGCGGCGGACCTGGCCGCCGCGCTCTCCATGGAGGCGACCGGCGCCAACCTCTCGGTGCTGCACCCCTCCGTGGCGCGGGCCAAGGGGATCGCCGGGCAGACCGCCACGGCGGACCATCTCCGTGGTCTGCTCGCGGGCAGCGCGCTGACGCGACCTGACGCCGCCCGCTCCGTCCAGGACGCCCTCTCGTTCCGCGTCGTCCCGCAGGTCCACGGCGCGCTGCGGGAGTACGTGACGGCCGCGCGGCACGCGGTCACGGCCGAGCTCAACGCGGCCGCCGACAACCCGCTCGTGTCGGTGGACGAGGGCACGCTCCTCAGTAACGGGAACTTCCATCCCATGGTCCTCGCCATCGGGTTCGACGCGCTGCGCATCGCGCTCGCGCACGTCGGTCAGCTCAGCGAACGCCGGATGGCCCACCTCTGGGACGCGTTCTTCCGGACGGCGCAGGGACCGCCGCCGTCGGCCGTGTACGGGCTCCAGCTGCGCTACACCGCGGCGGCCCTGCTGCCCGAGCTCCTCCAGGCGGCGGCCCCCGCGACGCTCGACACCCCGCCGCTCGACCTCGGCGTCGAGGACCACGCCACGGGCGCCCCGCTCGCCGTTCGACGGACGGACCAGGCGCTGGGCATGCTCGAGGACCTGCTCGCGATCGAGGCGCTCCTCGCTCACGACGTCGTGGCGCAGTCCGCCTTCCCTGTGACAGGGGCGGGCACCGCCGATTTCCTGAACACAGTGAAGGAGGCCGTCGCCGCCGCGGAGCCCTACGCCGACGCGGTCCACGCGGCGCTCCGGCACCGGTTTCCCGCTGGGCCCTCACCTTCCGCCGCCGGGCACGTGTAGCGCGGCCGGCGTCTTCCCCCACCGGAGGCGTGTGGCGCGGACGCTCGCCGACCGAGGGCCCCTCGTCGGGAACGGCCCCGCGCGTCGTCGAACGATCTGCCGGAGCTGGGCGGTGGTCCCGACGGCATGGGCGAGACCTAGACTGCCGCGCGTGGACCCCTTCGAGTTCATCGGGAACTACTGGTGGCTCGTGTTCCCGCTCGGCGGCGCCCTCGGCGGCTCCGTCGGCGCCTTCATGCGCAACGCCCGCAAGTGGGACGAGCAGCGCCGGCAGGACAAGATCGAGCTCGCCCGGATCAAGTACGGCGCCCGCGCCGCCGAGGCCGAGCATGCCAGGGTCACCCAGGCCGAGATCGAGCGGACCCTCGCCCGGCACCGGGCGGTCAACGGGCGGTGGCTCGACTACGAGCTCGACGTCGCCAAGCTCATCGACTACCCGCTGATGACCGACATGCGGGAGCCGCTCACGCTCGACTTCCACCGGGCGAAGCGGGACGCCGACGCCCTGCGGCCCGACGACGCCGCCGAGCTGGAGGATCCCGGCCGGCTCGCCGAGTACCGCGACGCGGTGCGCCACTTCGAGACCACCTTCGACCTCGCCGAGCAGGAGGCGCGGCGGCGCCGCACGTCGGACTTCACGGTGGTGGAGCAGCAGTCGCTGACCCGCGCGAAGAAGTTCATCGCGCTCGCCGACGACCCGGCCGCCACCCATGCCGAGCGGCAGTCCGCCTACAAGCGGGCGATGCGCGAGCTCGAGGGGCTCGTGGTGCTGCCGGCGGCCACCACGGACGCCTTCGAGCAGCGGATCGCCGGGGCGATCGACGCGCCGCCGCTGGGGGATGCGGGCACGCGCTGAGGCGCCGCACCACCTCGACGCACGACCCGACACAGACCCGACGACGCACGAGGAGTCCGATGACCAAGGTGTGGCCGGTGGTCCACGCGGATCGTGCCGCTCTGATCGAGGACCTCCAGGCGTCCCGGCGGGGCGGTGGTCCACCCCGTCGCTGTGCCCCGGATGGGACGTCCACGACGTGCTGGCCCACCTGGTCGACGACGCGAGGACCACGCGGCTGAGCTTCGTCCGCGGCCTCCTCGCCTCCGGCCTCGTCTTCGACCGGCTCGGGGCGCGCGGCGTCGCGCGCGAACGCGCGCAGGACCCGCGCCGCACGCTCGAGGCCTTCCGCTCCGTGGGGGCGCCCCGTGCGTCCGGAGGAGCTCACGGGACCGGCGCTGACAGCCTGGAACGTGCCTAGCTCGATCGGGCCCCGCTCCCCGTCAGGCCTCGAGCCCGGCCGCGCCGATCTCGAGGTCCATGTCCGTCCTCGCCTCCCTCACCATGGCCAGCGTGGTCTCGTCCTCGAGGACCTCCGCGCGCGACGAGGGCACGAGCACCGCGAGTGCGGCGAGCGGGCCGCCGCCCGCGTCGTGGAGGGACATGCCGAGCACGTGCACCCCGGGCTCCGTCTCCTCGTGGTTGAGGGCGTACCCGCGCTGCCGTGTCTCCTCCAGCGTCGTCGTGAGGCGGCGGAACTCGGCGTCGGGGAGGTACGTGCCGGCGAACTTCGCCGACTGGCTCCGGAAGAGCCGTTCGAGGAACGCCGGGTCGAGGTCGGCGAGGATCGCCTTCCCGCCCGCGGCGAGCCGGGCGTCCTGCACCAGGCCCGTCCGGTCGCCGACCCGGAGGAGCTGGCCGCCCTCCACGGTCATCAGCACCCGGATCCGCGTGCCCGTTCGGAACATCAGGCTGACGGTCTCGTCCAGTCTCGCGGCCAGGAGATCGAGGTGCGGGCCGAGCAGCTGCTTGAGGCGCCGCGTCCACGGGAAGGGCGAGGGGGCCGCGCCCATCGACGGCCCGGGGACGTACGCGCGGGACTCGTCCTGGATCGCGAAGTCCCGGTACACCAGCATCGCCAGCAGCCGGTGCGCCGTCGAGGGGGAGACGTCCAGCTCGCGCGCGATGTCGGACAGCCGTGCGCCGCCGGTGTCCCGCAGGATCTGGATGATCCGCAGGGCGTGGTCGACCGAGCTCAGGGCGTACCGCGGCCGCTCGTAGACCTGCTTCGGTTCGGTGGGCACGGACACAGGGAACTCCCTTCCTGCCCGCGGGGCCAAGTCGGCCCGCGACGATCGTGGTCCGGGAGCCGCCGGAGGCTTCCGCGCCGGTGAGCGCGGAGGCCTCGCGGACCAGCGGGCAGGGTCAGCCGATCTCGGTCAGCTCGGCCCGGTGGTTGCGCCGCAGCCAGCGGACGCAGACGAGCGAGAGGAGCAGCACGGCGACGTTCACGGCGGCGATCGCCCAGAAGTTGCCGGTGCTGGCCAACGCGGCGGCGAGCATCGGTGCCGGCGCGGAGAAGAGCAGCTGGGAGAAGGAGAGCGAGAGCGCCGACCCGGAGAAGCGCATGTTGGTCGGGAACTCCTCGGCGTAGAGCGCGGGCTGCGAGCCGAACTCGAACTGCACGCCGCTGATGGCGAGCGCCACGGTGGCGGTGACGAGGACGACGTTGCCGGTGGCCGCGGCGGGGAAGAAGCAGACCACCGCGACGATCTGCGCGAGGATCGCGATGACGAGGATCGGCCGGCGGCCGATCCGGTCGCTCAGGCGGCCGCCGAGCAGCCCGAAGAGCACGGAGACGCCGTTGGCGACCAGCACGATGACGAACGCCTGCGACTGGACGAAGCCCGCGCTGGTGGTGAGGTAGTTCAGGCCGTAGACGGCCATCGTGTAGAACGTGACGTTCGAGCCGGCCCGCACCAGCATGAGCTTGGTGATCGTCCCCGGGCGCGACCTGAGCACCTGGAGCCCGCTGACGGACTCCGTCGAGGCGGCCTTGTGCTCGACGAACACGGGCGTCTCCTCGAGCCGGAGCCGGATGAAGATCCCGACGAGGACGAGGAAGATGCTCATCAGGAAGGGCACGCGCCAGCCCCAGGAGAGGAACGCGGCCTCGCTCAGGGAGCTGCTCAGCACGACGAGGGTGACGTTCGCGAGCACCTGGCTCAGCGGTGAGCCGATGTTGATGAACGCCCCGAGGAACCCGCGCTGCCGGGCGTTCGCGTGCTCGAGGATCATCAGCTGCGCACCGGTGGCCTCGCCGCCCAGGGAGAACCCCTGCAGGAACCGCAGCGCGACCAGCACGGCGGCGATGGTGACGCCCTGGTTGACCGGCAGCGCACCGATCGCCAGCGAGCTCACCCCCATGAGGACGAAGGTGCCGAGCAGGACGGGACGGCGGCCGTACTTGTCCCCGAGGTGACCGCAGACGACGGCGCCGAGCGGGCGGGCGAAGAACCCGACGCCGAACGTGGCGAAGGAGGCGATGAGACCGCCGGCCGCTCCGAGGCCGGAGAAGAACAGCACGGGGAAGATCGTCGCCGACAGGGCGCCGTAGACGGCGAAGTCGAACCACTCGAGCGCCGAGCCGATCGCGCCGCTGACCACCGCGGTTCTCTTCTGCGCGCGCCGGCCGGGCGCCCCTGCCTCGTCGCGGTCCAGCGGCGGGGCAGCGACAGCAAATGTCTCCTGCGTCATGTTTGAGGCCTTCCGTGTCGTGGGCCGCGGTGGCCCTGTCTCGCCTTCGAGCGGGCCGAACGTAACCAGGACCAAGGTCCCCGTCAACGCAGTGTTCTGCTATCTGGAAAAGCGGTTCCCTGACCGGCTGCGGCGCTCGTGAGGGACCGCCGGGCGGCTGCTTCGATGGCGGCCCACGGGGGCCAGCCAGGGTTTCTGTCATACGGAAAGCGGTGTGCGCACTGCATGAGCGTCCGCCTATGTTGTGGCGTCGCAGGGGCGCGGAGCCAAGGACACAGCGAGGAGGCGTGGGATGGCACTGGTGGACGGTTCGTCGTGGGACGTGGTCGTGCTCGGAGGTGGTCTGGCCGGGTTGCGCGCGGCGTCGGTCGCCGCCGCTGCCGGCGCGAGCGTGGTGCTGCTGGAGAAGCAGGACCGGCTGGGCGGGTCGTCGGCCCTGTCGGCCGGGATGTTCTGGACCGCGCCCGATCTGGCCTCCTACCACCAGCGCGTCCCCGACGGCGACCGCGAGCTCGCCGCCCGGCTGATCGCCGAGTACGAGACCGACCTGGCCGACATACGCGCGAGCGGCGTCAACGTCGACGACGAGCCGACGCTCGGCGTGATGGGCGACTTCGGCCGCGGTTACTCCTTCGACGTCCGCTCCTACCTCGGGATCCTCGAGGATCGGCTCCGTGCACGCGGCGGCGAGGCGTGCACCGGCGTCCGCACCCTCGGGATCGAGCGCACGGACGACGGACGGTTCCTCGTCCGCACCGAGACGGCGGGCGGGCGGGCGCAGCTGCGCACCTCCGCCGTCGTCCTCGCCACCGGAGGCTTCCAGGCCTCCCCGGAGCTCCGAGCCGCTCACATGCCGGCGGTCGGCGCGGACATCGTCCTGCGCTCGAACCCCGGCAGCGAGGGCGACGGGCTGAGGCTCGCGACGTCCCTGGGCGCCGGGCTCGCCGGAGACCTCGGCACGTTCTACGGGCACCTCGTCCCGCACCCGGTCACCGGGTTCACACCGGACCGGTTCATGCTGTTCTCGCAGTACTACTCCAGCCACGGCATTCTCGTCGCGGCGGACGGGCGGCGCTTCGCCGAGGAGTCCCGGGGCGACGAGATCCTCAACCAGGACCTCGCCGAGGTCGACGGCATGACCGCGTTCCTCCTCTTCGACGACGAGGTGCGATCCACGTACGGCGTCTCCGAGCCCTTCGCCAACTTCGGGCGCGTGGACCGGTTCGAGCTCGCGGTGGCCGCGGGAGCGCGCCACGCGACGGCCGGGACCCTCGGGGGGCTCGTGCGGCAGCTGGGCGCCCTCGGCGTCGACGCCGACCAGCTCACGCGGACGCTCGCGGGCGACGTCGAGCCCTCACGTCTGGCGCGGCGGGTGTCCCGGGCCGCACCGCCCACCACGCACCAGCTGGAAAGACTCCGACGGGGCCCGTTCTACGCCCTCGAAGTCCAGCCGGCCATCACCTTCACGCTCGGCGGTATCGCCATCGACCCCGGCACGTCCGCGCTGGACCGCGCGGGCGCACGGATCGACGGGCTCTACGCCGCCGGGGCGGACATCGGAGGGTTCAACAACTACGGCTACGCGGGCGGTCTCGCGCCCGCCCACCTCACCGGGAGCATCGCCGGCCGTGCGGCGGCCCGGCGCGCGCTCGGCGCGCTCACCGGCGCGCACGAGGGGGCGACGTGCTGAGGAAACGCGTCGCGCTCCTGCAGCGCCGGTCCGACCTGTCCTTCGCGGAGTTCGACGAGCACTGGGCGGTCCCGCACGCGCGGATCATCGCGGCCCTGCCGGGCCTCGACGAGTACGTGCAGAACTCCGTCCGGTCGTTCTGGACGAACGGCGAGCCGGAGAGGTCGATTGACGGCGTCGTCGAGGTCTGGTTCGACGACGGCGTCGTCGCCTCCCCGCAGGCGCACACCTCCGCCGAGCAGCAGGACGACGAGGTCAGGTTCATCCGCACCCTCACCGCCTTCACGGTCACGAACCGGCAGAGCTACGACGCCGAGGCCAAGGTGTGGGTGCTCTCGCCCGAGCCGTTCGACCTGTCGGGCGTCGCGGATGCGGCCGGCGTCGAGCCGATGGTGGCCCAGCCCGACCGGGACGCGGTGCTCATGGAGCGGCCGCGGCTCCGCCGGGAGCACGCCGCCCCCGCGTCGATCGCCGTCTTCCCCTCGAGCGAGGATGGCGCGAGCGACCTGTTCGAGGCCGTCGTCGACGGCGTGGCGATCGGTCCGGCGCCGAGCGGGGTGAGGGTGCTGAGGACGGCGTCGAGACGCGTCCGCTGACGGGTTGCCCGGCGGGGGCGCGGCACCCGCCGGCCGCGCCGGGCGCCGCCGGCGGGCGGGCGTGCTCGGTGCCGTGACGGCGGGGAAGCGTGCTCACTGCCCCTTGACGTTGACGATCTGGTGGAGGACGTGGCGGACGGAGACGAGGTCCGCGGCGTCGGCCATGACCACGTCGATGTCCTTGTAGGCGTCGGGGATCTCGTCGACGAAGTCCGGCAGGTCGCGGTACTCGATGCCGCGCATCCGCGCTCGCAGGTCGTCCTGCGTGAAGGTCTTGCGGGCCCTGGTCCGGGAGTACGCCCGGCCGGCGCCGTGCGGGGCGGAGTGCAGCGCCATCGCGTTGCCCTTCCCGGTGACGACGTAGGAGGCGGTGCCCATCGAGCCGGGGATGAGGCCCGGCACGCCCGCGTGGGCGTCGATGGCACCCTTGCGGGAGATCAGCACCTGCCGACCGAGGTGCTCCTCGCGCGCCGTGTAGTTGTGGTGGGCGTTGACCTCCTCGACCCGTTCGGCGTCCTCGCCCATGAAGCGGCCCAGCTGGTCGATCACCCGGTCCTTCATCACCTCGCGGTTGAGGCGGGCGAACTCCTGGGCCCAGTGCAGGTGGGCCAGGTAGTCGTGGAAGGCGGCGTCGTCGTCGGTGAGGTAGGCGAGGTCGCGGTGCGGCAGAGCGCCCGGGCGTGCCGGGATGCGCTGCTTCGCCTTGTCGATGAAGTGGCGGGCGATGCGGTTGCCCACCCCGCGGCTGCCCGAGTGCAGGAAAACCCACACGTCGCCCCGCTCGTCGGCGCTGACTTCGATGAAGTGGTTCCCGCCGCCCAGGGACCCGAGCTGGTGACGCCAGTTCTTGGCGAACGCGGCGGGACGGGCGCCGTCGTCCGCCGCGAGCTCCTCCAGACGGTCGACGGCGGCCGTCGCGGTTCCCCGGACCTTCCGGTTGTGCTGGCCCGGGCTGAGACCGCCCGCTCGATCTGCTCGCGCAGCTCCGCCGGCGGCCGGCCGACGCCGCGCAGCTGCCGCTCGGTGAACTGCGTGCGCACCGCCACCATGCCGCATCCGATGTCCACGCCCACGGCGGCGGGCATCACCGCCCCCACGGTCGGGATCACGGAGCCGACCGTCGCGCCGATGCCCTGGTGCGCGTCCGGCATGAGCGCCACGTGCGGCTCGACGAACGGCATGCTGGCGGTGCGCCTGGCCTGCTCCAGCGTCTCCTCGTCCACGAGCGACGCCCAGGAGTAGAGCTTGTCGGTGATCCGCTCCATGCCTGACAGCGTTCCAGCCGTGCCCGGTGCGGGCACGTCGCCCCGGGGCGGGCACGCGCGGGCGCGGCGACCTTCACCAGCCCTCCGGCGCCGCGATGCTCAGGCGGGCCAGCCGTTCCGGGGCGGCGACGACGTCGATGGCGGTGATCCGGCCGCCGTCGACGGCGAAGGCCAGCACCACCGACAGTCGGCCGTCCGGCGCCATGACGATCCCCGGTGCGCCGTCCACCAGGGCGACCTCCGAGACCAGCGCCCGGACGGCCGCGGCCGCGGCGCTCCGGGCCACAATCTCCGCGCCGCGGAGCACCACCGGCCGGCCGCCGGGCACGGCCTGAGCGTCGGCCTGGAGGACGACGTCGGGGTCGAGGACGCGGATCAGCGCCTCGAGGTCGCCGTTCTGAGCCGCGGCGAGGAACGCCTCGACGAGCCGACGCCGTCGGCCCAGATCACCGTGCGGCGGCTCGGAGCCGCGGACTCGCCGGCGGGCGCGGCTCGCGAGCTGGCGCGCTGCCGCCGGGGTCCGTCCCACGATCGGCCCGATCTCCTCGAACGGCAGGTCGAACATGTCGTGCAGCACGAACGCCAGCCGCTCGGCGGGGGTGAGGGTGTCGAGCACGACGAGCAGGGCGAGGCCCACCGAGTCGGCGACGACCGCCTCCTCCTCGGGGCCGGCGCGGTCGTCCGGCCGGTCCGCCGTCCCGAGCTCGAGCGGCTCCTCCCGCCGGCGCCGGCGGGAGCGGAGCATGTTCAGGCACACCCGCGCCACCACCGTGGTGAGCCAGGCCCGCAGGTCCTCGACGTCTTCGATGCCCGCCCGACCGGCCCGCAGCCACGCGTCCTGGACGGCGTCCTCCGCCTCGCTCGCCGAACCGAGCATCCGGTAGGCCACCGCGCGCAGGTGCGGGCGGTGCTCCTCGAAACGCTCGGCGAGCGCGTCGTCCATCGGCCCACGCTCTCAGGACGCCGCCCCGACCGCCAGGGAACCGACCACGGGCGCCAGGTACAGCAGCGGGTAGGGGACGTGGGTGTACGCGCGGGCACGCAGCACCGTGACGACGGCGCCGGTGAAGTACAGGATCAGCCCGATCGCTGCGGCGACGCCGCCGGCCGGCACCACCAGGCCGGCCAGCAGGCCGAGCGCACCGGCGGCCTTGGCGGCACCCAGCCACGGCCACCAGGCGCGCGGCACGCCGTACTCGGTGAGGGAGTCGGTCACCCAGGTCGCGCCCCTGAGAAGGGAGACGGCGGAGAACCCGACCCACAGGGCGGCGAAGACGGTGACGACGACGTAGGCGGTGGGCACGACAGCTCCTCTTCTCACAGGGCGGGCCTCCCGGCGCCGCCCGTTCGGTTCGGTCACTGTCTTGGACACCGCTCGTGCCCCGAGTGTGACGAGGGAATCCGTCCGGGTCTCCTCCTGGACACGCGATCGGTGCGGTGCTTCGCTTGACCGCGTGGCCACAACGGTGCGGGCCGACTACCTCGTGGTGGGGGCGGGGGCCAGCGGCATGGCCTTCACCGACGCGCTGACCGACCACGCAGACGTGCGGGTCGCCGTGGTGGACCGCCGTTTCGGCGTCGGCGGGCACTGGCTCGAGGACTATCCCTTCGTCCGCCTGCACCAGGCCTCGGCGTTCTACGGGGTCGCCTCCACGCTGCTCGGGGAGGGCCGCCTCCAGGACCACGGGCCGGAGACGGGCCTGCAGGAGCGGGCCACCGAGCCGGAGATCTGCGCCTACTTCGCGCGGGTGGCGGACCGGCTGCTCGAGTCGGGCAGGGCGGAGTTCTTCCCCAACTGCGAGTACCTCGGCGACGGTGAGTTCGTCTCGTGCATCTCCGGCGAGCGCTTCGAGGTGGGGCCGGGATGCCGGCTGGTCGACGGGCGGTACCTCGCCCCGGACATCCCGGCCACGACGCCCGCGCCGTTCGAGGTCGCGGAGGATGCGCGGGTGCTGCCGGTCAACGACCTCGCCCGCGTGAGCGACGCGCCGGGCCAGTACGTCGTCGTCGGCTCCGGCAAGACCGCGACCGACGCCTGCGTCTGGCTCCTCTCGCGCGGGGTGGACCCCGGGGCGATCTGTTGGGTACGGCCCCGCGACCCGTGGATGTTCAACCGGGCGGTGGTCCAGCCGGACCCGGCGGTCTTCATCGGCATGGTGGCCGACGTGATGGCGGCGGCCGAGGCCGCCACCTCGCTCGAGGACCTCTTCCTCCGGCTGGAGGACGCCGGCATCATGCTGCGCATCGACACGTCCGTGATGCCGACGATGGCGAAGGCCCCGACCCTCGCCACCTGGGAGCTCGACCAGCTCCGCACGATCGAGCACGTCGTCCGGCTGGGCCACGTCCGCCGCGCGGAGGCGGGTCGCCTCGTCCTGGACCGGGCCGAGTTGACGACGGCGAGGGACGCCGTCGTCGTGCACTGCGCGGCGTCCGGGCTGAAGTACCCGCCGCTGGTGCCGATCTGGGGGCCGGAGGCCATCACGCTGCAGGCCATCCGCACGGGCTTCCCGTGCTTCGGGGCGGCACTGGCGGGCTACGTCGAGGCCACCAGGGAGGACGACGCGGAGAAGAACCGGCTCTGCCCGCCCACCCCGTTCGCCGACACGATGACCGACTGGGCCCGGATGAACGTGCTGGGCGCCCGGGCGGCGGCGTCGTTCAACTCCGAGCCGGACATCAAGAACTGGGCCAACGGCGTCGCGCTCAACCCCGCGCGCATCCCGCCCCGGTACGACCGCCCCGCGGCGCTGGACGACGCGCTCGGCCGGCTGCGCGCGCACTCGGCCGCCGGCATCGCCCGGCTCGAGCAGCTCGGGGGAGTGCCCGCCGCCGCATGAGCTGCGCGGCCCCGCGAGCGCGGCACTAGCATCCGGAGCACCTCATGCCGTCCGGTCAGGAGAAGCGCGATGCCGCACCACGACCCGCCCTGGGAACCGCCGCTCGCCGGGACCGACGTCGAGCACGCGATCGGAACGCTGGAACGTCTTCGCGCGACCTTCCGATGGAAGGCCGACGGCCTCGACGTGGACCAGCTGCGCGCCCGCACCGTCCCGACGTCGGAGCTGACGGTCGGTGGCCTGCTCAAGCACCTGGCGGTCTGCGAGGACGACGTCTTCTGCTGGCGGATGTCGGGCCGTCCGCCGGTCACCTGGATGCTGGTGCCGGAGGAGGACGTCGCACGTTGGCAGTTCACGGTCGAACCCGACGAGACCGCCGAGCAGGTGTACGCACTGTGGGAGGCGGCGGTCGGCCGGTCTCGAGTCAGGCTGCGCGAGCTCGTGGCCGACGGCGGGCTCGACCAGCCGGGCCACCTCGCGTACGGGGACGTGCGCCCGAGCGTCCGCCGGCACCTGCACGACATCATCGAGGAGTACGGCCGGCACACGGGCCACATGGACCTGCTGCGCGAGGCGATCGACGGGCGCGTGGGGGAGGACCCGCCCGCCGACTGGCCGATGTTGCCGCCGGCGCGAGGCTGACCGGCCTGGACTACTGGCCGACCCGTACCACCGGCGCCCGGCGGTCGACATCACCGCTGCGTGGCTGGGCGCGCTCGCGTTCGCCGTCTCGAACGTCATCAAAACCGACGACGGCGGGCGCGGGCTCTACCGGGCCGACCCCGCCAGCCACAACCTCGAGATCATCACGCGGCCGTACGGCGGGTGAGGTTCCACGGCGTCGCCAGGACGACCAGCGCCGCGGCGAGCAGGCCGAGTCCGACGACGGTGCTGACGCTGGCGGGCTCGTCCAGGAGGAGGAGGCCCAGCAGGGCGGCGGCGCCGGGCTCGGCCAGCGCCAGCGTCGCCGCGGTGGCGACGGGGACGCTGCGCAGGCCGTAGCCGTACAGCGTGTAGGCCACCGCCGTGGTGACCACGGCCAGGTGGAGGGCGACGGCGGCGCCCGCGGGCTCCAGGAGCCAGCCCGGGTCGGTGCCCAGCAGGACGGGCAGAAGAAGGAGGCCGGCACCGCCGAAGAGGCCACCCATCACCCCCGTGGAGGAGGCGCCGTGGACGATCAGCGTCGCCGCGATCACGGCGTAGGCGGCGTACGCCGCACCGGCCAGCAGCGCGAGCGCGACGCCCGTGGCGACGACGCCGGCGCCGGCACCGCCGAGAACGAGGGTGGCGCAGCCGGTCACGGCGGTCAGCGTGGCGAGCAGCCATCGTCGCGAGAGCGGCGTGCCGTGCAGGAGGCGGGTCAGCAGCCCGGTCAGGACGGGACCGGCGCCGATCGCCACCACCGTGCCCACCGCCACGCCGGTGACGTCCACGGCAGCGAAGAAGCACAGCTGATACGCGGCGACCGCGACCGAGCCCGCGGCCAGAAGCTTCCACCGGCCGGCACCGAGCAGGCCGCGCAGCTGTCCCCGCCCGGCGGCCCAGGCCAGGAGCAACCCGCCGCCGAGCACGATCCGGGCGGCGCCGACGGACGCCGCGCCCGCGTCGGCGGGGCTGTACTGGCTCGTCGTTCCCGTGGTGCCCCACAGCACGGCGGCGGCGACGACCGCGGCGATCCCCGCCCACCGAGGGGCCGCTCCCGACCTCAGGGCGGGGACTGTCGGCCGGTCCCGGATCGCGCGCACGCCGTAGGTTCTCACAGCCGAGCCGATCTGGGACCGCACCGGCGAGGCGCCCGCCCCGCCCTCCGGTCGTCAGGGCGCCGTGAACCCGGTCGCGGCCACGGACGGCCGCCCGGCCGGCGCGAGGACCGCCGTCGCCGCGCTCCCACGATCGAGCATGGCCCTGCGGTTGATGACGGCGACCGCGACGGCGACCGCGACGAAGAGCCACATGTCCCAGGGCTGGGCGTCGGGCCAGACCGGGTTGTTCATCTGGGCGTGGAAGAGGAAGGCGACCAGCAGCGAGCCGCGGGCCGCGTTGAACATCGGGGTGAGGATGACGCTGATCGCGATGACGCCGAAGAAGAACGGCCAGAAGTCCCACGCGGACTGCTTGGTGCCGCTGAGCAGGAACGACGGGGTGTGCCAGACGGCGACGATCAGGCCGAGGACCAGGCTCGCCCATAGCGGTGCGAGGCGCCGCTGGAGCAGCGGCAGCGCGACCCCGCGCCAGCCGAGCTCCTCGATCGGGCCGATGAGGAACATCGGCAGCAGGGCGGGCAGGACGGTGTACCAGGGTGCGAACGGGAACGGGTCGCCCAGGTTGCCGGTGATGGCGGCACCGGCGTAGAACACCGCGGGCATGCCGACCGCGAGCACGAGCCACCACGTCGGCCACATCCGCCACAGGGCGAAACGACGGAAGAACGCCCCGAGCCCGGCCATGCCGTAGTGACGGGCCACCAGGAGCACACCGACGATGCCGGGCGTGTAGACCATGAAGATGAAGACCGGGTTGGTGTAGCCCATCGGCCCGAGGACCACGTCGACCTGCTCCTGGAAGAACACGTACAGCATGCCCGCACCCCAGGAGAGGCCGAAGGTGGCCAGGAAGAACGCCCACAGCGAGCGGGGGGTGAGCCCCGCCGTCGTCGGACCGGTGCTCGGGCTGCGGGTGGGTGTGCGGGCGGACATGGTGACCCCTTGGATCGAATCGGACGTGAGCGGCCGGAAGGCCGTACGAACCGTCTCAGTGCGGGCCGACGCGGCGGTATCGGGGTCGGCCCTGGTCGGACCCTGGTTCGCCCCTGACCTCCAGCCGCCGTCATGGCTCAGTGGTGGACGACGTCGTCGATCGCCAGGCGGACGAACGCGCCCTCGCCGGCGTAGTCCTCGCCGTACCCGGCCACCACGCGGGTCGGCACGGTGAACCCGGCGAACGTGCCCTCCGAGAGGATGCGCGCACCGAAGGTGTGCCACCGCCATGGTCCGCCGTCGAGCCGGGCCCAGCGCCGGTTGCGGCAGCCGCGCAGGGTGCCGGAGCCGTCCACGTCCAGCGTGCACTCCTGGATCTCGCCGGCGACCGGCACGAGGGCGACCGCCTCGGTGTCCGAGACCTCGCGCCACCGGACCGCCGGGTGCAGCGCCGTGGCGGGGGACCAGCACATCTCGCTCGCGGCGCGGGCGGCGGCGCCGCGCGCGAGGTCGGCGCCGGACGCCCGCACCACGGGGACCAGCCCGAGCAGCCGGTGGGTCATCTGCGCGCGCTCGTCGTGGAGGCGGTCGACCCCCACCAGCGGGACGCCGAGGAGGCTGGTGCGCACCGGCCAGACGTAGCCCCGCAGCGGGTCCAGCGCCTGCCGGGCCCGGATCGGCCACCACCTGCGGCCGAGCCGGATCTGCCCGTGCTGGCGCATCTCGACCCGGCGGCGCAGCGGCGTTCCCGGTGCGACGGCGTGGTCGAGCCACCGGCGGGCGGCCGCCGGCAGGTCCGCCGCCATCGCGGGGTCGTACGGCTCCGGGTCGGGCGTGGGCGTGAGGAGGTCGTCCCAGTCGGGCCGGGCGGCGCGCGGCACGGCCGGGAGCTGCCTGGTCGGCGTCGTCATCGCGCCCCACCTCCGTCCTCCTCCACCATCCTCGGACGAAACGCCGGCGCGACGGACGAACGTCCCGGCGTGACGTCACGGCAGGACGGTGATGCGCCCGTCCGTGGCGACGTCGATGACGCCGAGATCGGTGGCGTGGGCGACGATCGCCTCGGCGTCGGCCGGGGCCTCCGACACCGGGACGAGCACCTCGGCCCCCGCGAACCCGGTCACGCCGTCGCCGCCCCCGGCGACGTAGTTCGTCACGGCCGCGCTGTACGTGGCGGCCGGGTCGATCGGCTCGCCGGCCACCCGCACGTCGCTCACCCGGGAGCCGACCGGCGCCGTGGGGGAGTAGGCGTAGGACATCCCGGACACCTGCGGGAACCCGCCGCCCAGGGTGTCGACCTTCGCCACGGCCTGCTCGAGCGCCTGGACGATCCCGGCGCCGCTGACCTGCACGGCCATGACCTTGTTGTCGAACGGGGCGATGGCGTACGCGTCGCGGGTGGTGAAGTCGGGCCCGGGCGCCTCGGCGCGCAGGCCGCCGCCGTTCATCCAGCCGATCTGCGTGCCGTGGTACTCACGGAAGGCGTCGGCGACGAAGTTGCCCAGGGCGGTCTCGCGCCGCCGGCTGGCGTGGTCGGGGTTGAGCAGCGGCGTCTCCACGGTGGCGAGGACGGTGGAGAGGTTCTCCTCCATCTCCGCGGCGTAGCGCTCCTCCATCGCCCGCAGCTCCGGGTCGGCGGCCACGGTGTGGTCGACCTCGACGACGGACGGCGCGAGCGCGTACTCGCCGTGCTCCTTGGTGATGTCGAGCCGGACGAGGGAGCCCATGTTCCCCTCGGACGCCATGAGCGGGACGTCGCCCTCGTGCTCGATCACGGAGTCGTACTCGGCCATCTCCTCGCCGAAGATCGCGTCGATCTGCGGCACGGCCCGCGCCAGCTCCCGGTTCTCCTCCATGGGGTGCTGGGTGACGGCGACGACGACGTCGACCTTCTCGCTCGCCGTCATCTCCGCGACGGCGGAGCGGGTGGACTCGACCGCGTCGAGCTCGTCGAGCTGGTCGCTCGCCGAGGTGGTCTCGATCGCGTCGGTCAGGCCGACGAAGCCGACCCGGACCTTGCCGACCTGCTGGACCGCCCAGGTGCCGCCGTCGACGAACGGCTCGCCCTCGCCGTCGACGAGGTTGGAGCTGATCCACGGGAAGTCCGAGGCGGCGACGAGCTCGCGGGCGTTGTCGACGCCGAAGTCGAAGTCGTGCTGGCCGAAGTTCGCGAGGTCGATGCCGATGGTGTTGAACGCCTCGACCATGGGGAAGCCCTTGTACAGGCCGCCGAAGAGCGTGCCGCCGGCGAGGTCGCCGCCGAAGACGACGGAGGTGGCGGGGTTCTCCGCGCGGACGGTGTCGATCGCCGTCGCGAGGCGGGCGACGCCGCCGCGGTCCTGGCCGCCGCCGAGCACGGGACCGATCTCGTGGGCGTCGTGGAAGTACAGCAGCGTGGCGGTCTGCGAGGTGCGCGGGTTGTCGGACCCGGCGGCGTGCTCGGGCGGGGCGGCCGCGGCCGGGGCCGCGAGCAGCAGCCCGGCGAGGGCGGCCGAGGTGGCGGCGAGGACGGTGTGACGAGGCATGGACGGGCCCTTCGTGAATCGGACGGGGTGCCGTCGGGGACGCTAGCCGCACCACGTGAACGAAGCGTGTCCGTTGTCCGTCAGCCGACGGTCCGGCGTAGCAGCGGCCCGCTCGAGCGGGCGCCCTCCGCCGACGACCACCGCCGCGTGCTCGCCGTGCTGGCGTGGCTGCGGGGACAACGCGGCACCTAGAGATCGGTGGTCTCGGTGCCGGGGCGCGGCCGCCGGCGTCCGAGGGCGCGGCCCAGCGCCGTCAGGAGGACGACCAGCCCGAGGGAGGAGATGCCGTAGCCGACCACCTGCCACCAGGTGAGCTGGTACCGGACCCCGGACAGGGTGTACCCCACCGGCGAGAGCCTCGCCTCGAGCGCGGCGATCTCCTCGGGGTCGGTGACCCACCCGTAGCCCGGCTCTCCCGACCAGTCGGGCGGACCGAAGGACGCGGCGAGCCCGCCCACGAGCAGCACCGCGCCGAGGACCGTCAGGGTGCGCGGCACGCTCATGGGCCGTCACGCTAGCGGTGACGCGGCCGCTCAGCGGCGGAATCGCTCGAGGTACCGCTCGTTGACCGCCCGCGCCTCGGGGTCGTCCTGGGCCAGGAACATCTGCGGCAGGTCGACGGTGTCCGCGGGCAGCAGGTCCCGGGCGGCCTCGTGCAGCCCGACCAGGGTCTGGGCCACGAGCACGGGCGGGCGGGCGGCCAGGCGTTCCGCGACGGCGCCGACTCGCGCCCCGAGCTCCGTGGCCTCCACCACCTCGGTCACGAGTCCGGCCGCGAGCGCCTGGTCGGCCGCCAGCGGTGTGCAGGTCAGCACCATGTCCGCCGCCCGCGTCAGGCCCACGTACCGCGCAAGCCGGGAGATGCCGCCGTAGGAGAACGGGATGCCCAGGTCGAGCTCCGGCACCGAGAACCGCGTGTCCGGGGCGGCGTAGCGCAGCTCGCACAGGGTGGCGAGGATCAGCCCCGCGCCGACGACGTGCCCGTGCAGCTGCGCCACCCGCACCACCGGGGCCTCCTCGATGGCGCGGACCACCGCGGCCAGCCGGCTGTTGGCCAGCCACCGGTCGCGGAACGTGCCCTCCGCGGTGATCGCGGTGACGTCGTACCCCGCGCAGAACGAGCGGCCCGCGCCGCGCAGCACGAGCACCCGGGCGTCGTCGTGGTACGCGAGAGCGACGGCCCGCCCGAGCTCCTCGAGCAGGTCCGCGCTCAGGGCGTTGAGCCGGCCCGGCCGGTGCAGCTCGATGGTGAGGACACCGCCGGCCAGGCTCACCCGGAGGTTCTCGTACCCCTCGACCAGGCCGGCCGCCGCCTCGGTAGCCCCCTCGACGGCGGTGCCGCTGACGGTCGCGCCGGTGGTGGTGTCAGACACGGGCGGTCTCCTCCTCGCGGGTGTACAGGCCGGCGAGCTGCTCGCGCAGGCGGTGCTTGAGGATCTTGCCGCCCACGGTCACCGGCAGCGCGTCGACGAACACCACCCGCTTGGGCGCCTCGTAGCGGGCCAGCCGCTGCTTGCACCGGTCGACGAGGTCCGCCTCGAGGCCCGGGCCGCCGGCGCCGTCGCGGGCGACGACGACGGCGGTCACGGCCTCGTCCCATTCCGGGTGCGGCAGGCCGACCACCGCCACGTCGTCGACGGCCGGGTGCTCACGCAGCACGGCCTCGACGCGGGCGCTCGCGACGTTCTCGCCGCCCGACTTGATGAGGTCCTTGTACCGGTCGACCATGAGGCGCTGGTCCTCCTGGCCGTACCGGAAGGCGTCCCCGCCGTGGAACCAGCCGTCGCGCAGCGCGTGGCGGGTCGCCTCCTCGTCGCGGTAGTACCCAGCCATGAGGGCGGGGGAGCGGTAGACGACCTCCCCGACGCCGTCGCCGCCCAGCGGGACGGTGGCTCCGGCGTCGTCAAGGCGCGCGGCGATGGCGGGGCTGGGCAGCCCGACGTAGTTGTCCTCGGTGCCCTTCGTCTCCTCGATGGCGTGGTTGTCCTCGTGCCAGTAGCGGTGGGCCGGGATCACCTCGGTCATGCCGAGGATCTCGGCGACGGTGACCTGCTCGCCGACGCGCTCCTTGAGCGCGGCGTAGACGTCGGCCGGCATCGGCGACCAGCCGTAGACCAGCGTGTGCAGGCTGGCGGTGTCCAGCTCTGGGCGCTCGTCGAGCGCGGCGACGACGGCGCGGACCAGCCGCGGCATGCCGGCCCACAGCGCGGTGAGCCGTTCGGTGTGGACCGCCTGCGCCATGGCCGTCGGGTCGGGCCGCCGGCCGAGGACGAGGGTGCCGCCGGAAAGGGCGACGGCGGTGAACAGGACGTCCCCGGAGTGGTAGACGATCGGGAGGAAGCAGCCGAGCCGCAGGTGGTGCTGGAACCGCAGCCCCGCCGTCGCGAGGCCGGTGAAGGAGTACCCGCCCATGTAGGCGTTGCTGTGCGAGAGCATGACGCCCTTGGGGGAGGCCGTGGTCCCGGAGGTGAAGAGGATCTCGGCGATGTCGTCGCCGTGGACGACGGCGTCCGGCTCGGCCGTCGGGCGGCCCGCGACGAACTCGGTGAACGTCGGGACGCCGGGGAGGGGGCCGCCGATGGCGATGGCCACACCGGGGAGGACGCCCCGCTCGGTGAGGACCAGCTCGGCCCGCGGCCACAGCTCGGCGTCGACGACGAGGAACGCGGGCTCCACCAGCTCGATCATCGACGCCAGCTGGTCGGCCGCCATGGAGGGGTTCATCGGGGCGGCCACGAGACCAGCCTTGGCGATGCCCAGCTTCGTCACGAGCGCCTCGACCGAGTTCTCGGTCAGGAGCGCGACGACGTCGCCGGCTCGCAGGCCCTCGGCCAGCAACGCGTGGGCGACCTGGTTGGCCAGCCGGTCCGCGGCGAGGTAGGTCAGCCGGGCGTGGGCGAGATTCTCGTAGGCGCCCTCCCAGCCGACGATCGCCTCCTTCTCCGGCTCGCTCCAGGTGAGCCGCTCGAGGAGGTCGCCCACGGAGACGCGGTTCCAGCGGCTGGTGGCGCGGCGGCCGCGCAGCGCTGCGACGTCGATGGCGGCGAGCGGCGAGCTCGCTGTCACGTCGGCGTCAGTGTCGGCGACGTGGTGCTGAAGGCGGTGGGGCACGTGAATCTCCTCGTGGTTCGGCGTGCCCCGATCGTGCGGGCCGGGCGCGCCGGCACCACTGCCGCGTCGGCGGGCGAGACGGGACACGTGGGGTGCGCTCACCATGCGGGACGAGCCACCGGGCGGCGTGCGTGGCCCGGGGCCGGGTGGTGGGATGGCTCGCCGTCGGTCGGCAGGCGTGCGCTCGCCGTCGGTCGGCAGCGTGCGGGGGTCGTCAGGCCCCGGCGACGGTCCTCCCGGGGCGTCCGTCGCGGCGAGGCTCGCCGGCGGGCCCCGACATCGTTCCGGTCGAGGAGGTGGTGCGGGCTGGACACGGTCCGACGACGTTGCCGGAGGGGTCGACGACCGAACCCGTCACGCCGCGGACGGATCCCGGGCCATGAACCAGTTGGCGACGCCGAGCACCGTCTCCTCGCCGACGACGGCGTACCCGAACCGGGAGTAGAAGGACACGTTCTGCGGCCTGTCCGTCTCGAGGTAGCCGACCTGCCCCTCGGCGTCCAGCCGACGGCAGTGGTGAGCCAGCAGAGCGGTGCCGACGCCCCGCCCCTGCAGGTGGGCGTCGACGCCGACCGGGCCGAGGTGCACGTGCGGCGTCGTCGGGTCATGGCGCGACCACGCGCCCGTCCACGCGAGAACGCGGGCCGCCGCGGCCGGGCCCAGCCGCGCGAGCGTCGGCAGCATGCGGAGCCGCTGGACGGTGGTGAGCCGGCAGGTCCCGGCGGGCGCCGCGCCGCAGACCCCGACGAGGACACCGCCGCGGAACGCGCCCGCGAGCGCCAGGGTGGGGGCGACGTCGAGCCGGCCCGTGAGCAGGCGGGCGTGGCGAGCGCGCCGCAGCCGCTCGTCGCGGCCGTACGCGGCCAGGTGGAGCGGGTTGTCGCGCATCCCCCGGGCGAGGAGGGCGACGGCGGTCCGCACCTCCTCGGGCCCGAGGGGCCGCACGAGGGTGCTTCCCGCCGGCGGCAGATCGTCCGGGGCGTGTGCCATGACGGCGACCTTAAGGGGGCGCGGCGGTCGGCCACATCGGCTCGCCGTCGACGTCCGGTGTCGCCTACGGGCTACTGGCGCGGTGGGAGCAGCCGGGCGAGGGCGGCCAGGCTGTTGCGCACGTAGGCTCCCCGACCCGTCCCCACGCCGTAGGCGAGGTCCTCCAGGGCGCTGCATCGGGCGTAGAACGTGGCCCGCGTGCGCAGCTCGTCGTCGTCGTCGGGTGGCAGCGCCGCGAGGGCGGCGTCCAGGCCGTCGGGCCCGAGGTCTCGGAGGATCAGGCCGAGGTCGCACGCCGGGTCGACGAGGGCGGCGTCGCTCCAGTCGATGACGCCGATGACCTCGCCCGTGGCCGGGTCGACCAGGACGTGCTCGATCCCGAGGTCGTTGTGGGACAGGACGCGACGCGTCGTGGCGGGCGGCGGAGCGGCGCCGAGGAACGCCTCGACGGCGCCTCGCTGCGACGGCGGGACCGAGGCGGCCACGGCCGCGTACGTCTCGCGGGCCTCCCGAAGCCATGCGTGCGGCGGGACGTCGTCGTTCTCGACGAGCCCGGCCCAGGCCTCCGGCGGCTGGCCGCGGAGGACGGCGAGCAGCCGGCCCAGCGCGGTCCCCACGGTCGTCGCCCAGGCCGCGGGCTCCGGCAGGCCGAGGAACGGCGCGCCCGGCAGCTTCCGGTAGGCGAGCCAGCCGCCCGCGGGGTCTGCGTAGAGCGGCGTCGGCACGGGCAGCGGGCTGATCGCCGCGATCCGGTGCAGGAGCCGCGTCTCGCGGTCCACCTCGAGGGCGCGCTCCGCCGGGTGGGCGCGCGCGGACACCCGGACGACGAGGGCGCCGTCGACCTCGAAGGCGGTGTGGTCGAGGCCCGACCCGAGCGGGCGCACGGACTCCGCGCGGTAACCCTGACCGGCCAGCAGCCCCGTGACGGTCGCCCCGGGGTCCGTCACGACGTCGACCTCCCGGCGAGCGTGCGCGGACCGGAGAGCACCACCACGGCCACGGCCGCGAGGCCGACGAGGATGCCCGCGACCACCGGGTCGAAGTGCGAGCCGTGGTTCGGGAACAGCGACCACGCGACGTTCGAGGACGCCTGGCACAGCGTGACGGCCAGGATGCCCGGCCCGGCGTTGGCGTAGATCCAGGACAGCAGCACCCGCAGCGCCACCGTGTAGAGGCACTGGCCGAGGATCCACCGTGTGCCGTGGCCGGCCTGGGCGTAGGGGATGACGTGGATGAGCGCCCACGCCAGCCCGAGGACGAGCGCCGCGCCGAGGGCGCCCAGGCGGGCCTGGAGCGGGTCGGTGGCGTAGGCGGTCCAGCCCAGCTGCTCGCACCACCCGCTGACGAGGTACAGCGCGAGCAGCACGGGGACGGCGGCCCACGGCACCACGATCTGCTGGGGGAGCGGCAGCCCGGCCAGCCGCACGACGGCGTAGCTCGCCACGACCACGGCGGGCATCAGCAGCAGGGTGGGCACGTACCAGAGCCGCGATCTCGGACGCGGCCGCCGGGTCGCCGTCGTCAGCAGCCGTCGGACGGCCGGGCGCCCGCCGCGGCGCCACGTCAGGGCGACCGCTGCCGCGCCGGGCACGAGGAACATGAGCGCGCTCGCGGGCAGGTCGGTGCCGGTGAGCGCGCCCAGCGGGTCGCCGAGCAGCGGGTCGAGCGCCCAGAAGACGGCCGAGAGGAGGGCGACAGACGCGAGGAACGCCGGCACGGACCGGCCGGCGCCCACCGTGACGGGTGGGCGCCCGGGGTCGCGGACCGGGCGTGCGCGCACCTGCCCAGTGTGGCCGTCTAGCTCGCCCACCGGAGCCGGTAGACCCGGAGGAACCCGACGAAGGCGCCCACGGCCGCCACCACGTTGAACCCCATGCGCGAGCGCCAGTGCCAGGTCTCGAACTCCCGCGCCACCTGCACCAGGTACTCGGGGGAGTGGACCGCCAGGCCCTCCACGAACATGATCTCGTTGCGCGGCCAGAAGTAGACGATGGAGGCGAGGCCCTCACCGAGGATCGCCACGAGGCTGACGAGGATCCACCAGCGCGCTTGGCGCTCCCGCCAGGTGAGGACGAGGGCGGCGCCGCCGAGCACCCAGGTGGCGAGCCCGAGCGGCGGGAAGAAGTCATTCGGCCCCGTGACGGCGAGGAACTCCATGCCGAGCTCGAGCGACTCCGGCGGGTCGGCGAAGACGTTCGGGTAGACCATGAACGTCTCGAGCACGATGGCCCCGAGCAGGATCATCATCACCCACGCGTAGGCGAGGGTGACCGCGTGGGCCAGCTTCTGCCGTCCCGTTCTCGGGTCGGCCTGGAGGCGTGCCGGGCGTGGCCGCGACGTGCCGGTCGGCACCATCGGGGCTGTGTCTGGGGTGTGCTGTGTCATGACGGTGACGCTATGAGCGGGCTGCCGCCGGCCACATCGGCCCGGTGTCGACTCCCGGTGTCGTCACCGGGCGACGGTCGTCGGCGTCCGGATCGACGCCGTCCGGGTCGCCGGTCCCGCCCCGCGGGCGGGAGCGGGCTGGCTAGCCTGGGAGCGTCGACGACGCCGGAACGCCCGAGGGAGCCGCGCTTCCGCCGTCGGGAGGTGGAGGACGTAGCGATGGCGACCGGACCCGAGGCGCTGACGTTCCTGTCTGGCGGCACGCGGCTCGCCGGGAACCTCTACCGGCCGGATCGCGGCGGGACCACGCCCGGCGTCGTGGTGTGCACGGGGTTCGGCGGCACGCAGGACACGCCCTCGGTTGTCGCCGCCGCCACGACGTTCGCCGAGCACGGCTGGGCGGCGCTGACGTTCGACTACCGCAGCTTCGGCCGCAGCGACGGCCGGCCCCGGCAGGTGGTCTCGATCCGCGGCCAGCTCGCCGACATCCGGGCCGCGGTGGCCCAGCTGCGCCGGCTGCCCGGCGTCGCCGCCGACCGGGTCGCGCTGTGGGGCACCTCGCTCGGCGGTGGGCACGTGGTGACCGTCGCGGCGGACGACCCGCGCATCGCCGCCGTCGTCGCGCAGGTGCCCTTCAACGGCTTCCCCAGGAAGGTGGAAGGGCGCTCTGCCCGGTCGCAGCGGGCGCTGCTGCGCGCCATGGCCGGGGACGCCCTTCGTGGGGCGTTCCGCCTGCCGCCCGGCTACATCAAGGCGGTGGGGCGCCCCGGCGAGCTCGCCGTGATGGCCAGCGACGAGGCGCAGCGGACCGTCGAGAATCTGGCGAGCGACACCTGGGAGAACCGCGTCGCGCCGCGGGCGCTGTGGTCGATGATGCGCTACCGCCCGGGCAGCGTCGCGTCCCGGCTGACGATGCCGCTGCTCGTGTGCGTCGCCGCGCTCGACCGGGAGACCCAGGGGGAGCAGACCGACCAGCTGGTCCGGGCGGCGCCGCGGGTGGAGGTGCGGACCTACCCCTGCTCCCACTTCGACATGTACCGGCCGGACGTGCGGGAACGGGTCCTCGCCGACCAGGTCGACTTCCTCTCGCGCGCGCTCGCGACGGCGTGACGCCCGGGCGGAGGCCCGCGGCGGCGCCGTCTCGGCGCCGGAAGTGTGACGCATCTCCGGCCCGCGCGGGGCCGGGCGGGCGCGCTCCTGGCGCCGTTTTCGGATATACCGGTAGGAGACTCCCGCCGCCGTCGAAGGACCAGGACGATGACCGACCCCACCGCGACCATGCACGTGCACACCACGCCCGACGGTCACCACTATCTCGTCGAGGGCCCGGAGGAGACGTGCCCCGCGGCGGAGCACGTCCGGGCCGACGCCGGCATCGCCGGTGGCGAGTCGCGCGACGGGGCGCACCGCGGACGACGGCGCACCCCCGCCGTCGTGCAGATCGCCACGATCGCGCTGGTCACCTACGCCGTCGCGCTCGGGCTTGTCCGCGTCGGTACTGCTGTGCTCGGCGGCCGGGACCGCTAGACCCGCGCCGTCGGGTCGAGAGGCTCGCAAGGCCCAAACGAGATCGAGGCTCTGGTTCGGATTCGTCGATGCACGAACCAGAACCTCGATCTCGTTCGTGTCTCGGTCCTCTGACGGGGGTCAGGCCCGCCGCCGGCGGCTGGCTCGGCGCTCCGGCGGCCCGCCGCCGGCGGCTGGCTCGGCGCTCCGGCGGCCCGGTCGGCGGCTGGCTCGGCGCTCCGGCGGCCCGGTCGGCGGCTGGCTCGGCGCTCCGGTGATCAGCGCCGCAGGCGCGCCACCGCTGACCAGAAGACCATCCTGGCCACCGCCGCGGGGCTGTAGCGCACCCCGTCCTCGTAGGGCCCCTCACCGCGGAGGACCGCGTCGGCGCCGCCGTCGACGAAGAGCACCTGCCCGGTCATGAAGGCGTTCTCCTCCGCCAGCGTCCAGGCGATCACGCTCGCCACCGCGCGGACGGGTCCGGGGATGCCCAGCGGCTGGGGCAACGCCTCGGCGAGGACCCGTGCCTGTGCGGCGTTGCCGAGCATCGTCCGCCGGGCGGTCTCGGTGTCGACCACGCCAGGTGCGACCGCGTTGAGCGTGATCCCCGCGCCGGCCCACCGGGCGTCCGCGGCCTGGCGGCGGACCCAGCGGTTCAGCGCGATCTTCGTCGAGCGGTAGATGACGGCGCCCCGTCCCCGCCCGGCCGCACCCCCGGCGGCCGCCCGCGCCGCCGCCTCGTCCCCGGCCAGGCAGGCCTCGACGACGGCGAGATCGCCGGCCGAGAGCGACGACGCGGAGGTGACCACGGTCGCCCGCGGGGCGGGTCGGCGCGCGAGGAGGGGGCGGAGCCCGTCGAGCACCGCGGTCGTGCCGAAGTAGTTCACCGAGACGGTGGCCGGGCCGCGGTCGTCGATCCCTGCGACCAGGGCGACGCCGTTGAGGCCGTCGGGGGCGAGCCGCTCCACGGCCGTCACGAGTGCGGTGCGTCCGGTCGCGGTGGCCAGGTCGGCGCGCACGTCGACCCCGTCGCCCAGGCCGCAGGTGAGCACCCGGTCACCGGCGGACCTCAGCAGCCCGACCAGCTCGGCACCGATCCCCGAGTCGGCGCCGGTGACGACGTGCGTTCGCCGTGGGGCGGCGGGACTCTGCGGGACGGCGTGGTCGGTCACGGGGCTCACCCTCCCAGATCGCGTCTGGAGGTGACCACCAGCAGACCGTCCTCGGCGCGGACCGCGGTCCGCAGACCCGGGACGTCGAGGGAGCGGACCACGCGGTCCGCCACGTCCTCGCGGGGCCGCCGCCCGTCCGGCAGCTCGTAGACGAGGCACAGGCGCCCGCCCGGTCGCAGGTGCGCGGCGAGGGCGCCGGCCTCGTGCACCGCCTGCCGGGTCCAGAAGACGTTGACGTTGACGGCCAGGGCGAGGTCGAACGTGGCGTCCGCGCCGAGCGCGGCCGTCAGGTCGGCGACGTCCGCCTCCACGACGGTCAGCCGCCCCTCCTCGACGAACCGGGCGTTGCGCCGTCGGGTCTGGTCGACCGCACGGGCGGACCGGTCGACGGCGGTGCACGTGAGACGGGGGAAGGTGTCGAGCAGGATCTCGACCGCCACGCCCGTGCCGCCGCCGATCTCGAGAACCCGCTCGGTCCCCGCAGGGTCGAGGTGCCGGATCGCGGCGTCGATCCGGGTCGGCACGCGAGCCACCGCACAACCTCCTCATCGTCCGGACGCGCGTGACGTCATCGCCGCCGGCCGGACCGGTCGGTACGGGGAGAGCGTGCCCTCCCGGCCCGGCGGGGGCACGGCATTTTCGAGCGACGGCGTGCGGCCGGGGCGCCGCCCTCGCCGTCCGCCGTCGTGGCTGGCCGCCGAACCGTGGGCCGGCCGCCGAACCGGTTGACCGGTCGCCAAACCGGTTGACCCGCGGGCCCAGCGCCGGGAGCATGCCGCCGTGACCTACGAGTTCGACGCCGCGCTGTGGCTCTGGGACGCCCGGCAGATGGACACCTGGACGTTCGTCTCGCTGCCCACGGAGGTGGCCGACGAGATCCTCGAGCTGAGCGCCCCGTACGAGCGTGGCTTCGGCTCGGTGCGGGTGGAGGTCGTCGTCGGCAGGACGGTGTGGCGGACGTCGGTCTTCCCCGACAGCGGCCGGCGCACCTACGTGCTGCCCATCAAGAAGGCGGTGCGGAAGGCGGAGCGGCTGGAGGCGGGGGACACGGCGCGGGTCCGGCTCACCCTGCTCGACGTCGGGGCCGGCTGAGAGGATGCGGCCATGACCACGGACGGCGGGACGCACCGCAAGCGCATCGGCTTCCTCTCGTTCGGGCACTGGCAGCCGGTGCCTGGGTCCCAGACCCGCACGGCCGCGGACGCCCTGCTGCAGACCATCGAGCTCGCCGTTGCCGCGGAGGAGCTGGGCATCGACGGCGCGTACGTGCGCGTGCACCACTTCGCCCGCCAGCTCGCCTCGCCCTTCCCGCTGCTCTCCGCGATCGCCGCGCGCACCTCGCGCATCGAGATCGGCACCGGGGTGATCGACATGCGCTACGAGCACCCGCTCTACATGGCCGAGGAGGCGGCGGCCGCCGACCTCATCAGCGGCGGGCGCCTCCAGCTCGGCGTCAGCCGCGGCTCGCCCGAGACGGCCCTGCGCGGGTACGAGTCCTTCGGCTACGTCCCCGCCGAGGGGCAGAGCGACGCCGACATGGCCCGTGCGCACACCGAGCTCTTCCGGGCCGCGATCGACGGCGCGGGGGTGGCGCGCGCGAACCCGCGGATGACCGGGAGCGACGCCCCGCTCGCGATCCAGCCGCTCTCGCCGGGCCTGCCCGAGCGGATCTGGTGGGGCTCGGGGACGCGGGCCACCGCGCGGTGGACGGCGGAGCAGGGGATGAACCTTATGAGCTCGACGCTGCTGAGCGAGGACACCGGCGTGCCGTTCGACGAGCTGCAGGCCGAGCAGATCGAGCTCTACCGCCAGGCCTGGCGGGACGCCGGCTGGGAGCGGGAGCCCCGCGTCTCGGTCAGCCGCAGCGTCATCCCGCTCACCACCGACCTCGACCGCGCCTACTTCGGCGGCCGCGAGGACGAGCGGCACGACCAGGTCGGCATGCTCGAGGGCGTCCGCGCACGGTTCGGCAAGAGCTACACCGGGGAGCCCGACGTCATCGCGGAGGAGCTGAGCAAGGACGCGGCCGTGGCGGCGGCGGACACGGTGCTGCTCACGGTGCCGAACCAGCTCGGTGTCGAGTACAACGCCCAGCTGCTGGAGAACATCGCCCGGCACGTGGCGCCGGCGTTCGGGTGGTCACCCGCAGGTTGACGCCCTGCACGCGCGCGCCGCGCCGCGTTTGCCGCCGTTGCGGTCCGGTAAGGCATACTTGAAACCTCCACAACTGAACACGCCACCGAACCGCGGCGGGAGAGTCCCGCAGCAGCGGGCGCCGAAGGAGCAACCTCCCCGGGAATCTCTCAGGCCCCCAAGACCGCCGCCGGCGAGGCTCCTCTGGAAAGCGACCCCCTCGGGGGTCCACCGACGGTGTAACCGGGCCGCGGCCCGTGAAAGCTCTCAGGTCCGATGACAGAGCGGGGATCGATCCGCCCGCTCTGCGCGCCCCCGCGCGTGCCCGTCCTGAGGAGTTCTGTGGCACTGTCCGCCCACGCGCCCGTGCGCGTCCCCGAGATCACTCGTGCCGGCGCCCCGGCCCGCAACCGCCGCCTCGGCGTCGTCGCGATCGTCGTCTCTGCCACCGCCATGGGCACCGCGGGGGTGTTCGGCCGCCTGGCCACTCCGTCCGGCGCACCGATCGGCGAGGCGCTCACGATGGGCCGCATGCTGGTCGGCGCGATCGGGATGCTGGTCGTCCTCGCCGCCGGCCGCCGCCTCGGCGTCCTGCGCCGCACACGCCTGTCCTGGTCCGTCGTGCTGGGCGGTGTCTTCCTCGGGCTGTCGCTGGCGACGCTGCTCTCCGCGACCGTCCTCGTCGACCTCGCGCTCGCCGTGGCGTTGCACTACCTGGGCCCGGTCCTCTCGGCCGCCCTGGCGTGGGTGCTGCTCAAGGAGTCGATGACCCGTCTCGAGGTGGTCTCCCTCGTCACCAGCTTCGTCGGGATGACGCTGGCGGCGGGCCTGGTCGGCGGCGAGCCCGCCGCGGCGTCCGGGCAGGAGGCCCTGGGCGTCGGGCTCGGCATCGCCTCCGGGATCTTCTACGGGGCGGCGCTGCTGTGCTACCGGTACCGCGCCGACATGCCGGCGGACGTGCGCAGCTTCTGGAACTTCGCCTTCGGCACGCTGGGGACCGCGGCCCTGGTCGCCGTGGTGCGGCCCGACCTGTCCGGGATGACGGCGACCCACTGGGCGTGGGCCGCCGCGTTCTTCCTCGTCTGCGGGCTCCTCGCGCTCGGCCTGCTCGTCGTGGCGGGCAAGCACCTGCGCGCCGCGGAGCTCTCCGGCCTGTCCTACTGGGAGGTCGTGGTGGCGCTGCTGCTCGGTGCCGCCCTGTTCGGCGAGGGCATCTCGGCGCTCGCCGCCGTCGGGGCCGGGCTCATCGTCATCGCGGGCGTCGTCCCGCTGCTCGGGGGCCGGCGGGGCTGAGCCGGGGGTGGCAGGTACCGGCCGTGGCCACAACCGCTCACCCGCCGTTCATCACCGAGCCATATCCCCTCGCTACGGTCGGTAACCGCGGCCGGACGACGACGTCCGGGCCGCGCCAGCCCGCACCGATCATCCGGGGGAACCGTGCACCTTCCTGCCCGAAGACTGACCGCCGCGCTCGCCGGCGCCGGCCTCTGCCTCGCCGCCGTCGGCGCCCTGCCGGCGCTGGCCACCACCGAGCCGACCGACGCCGAGACCCTCGCCGACCTGGTCACCGTCGGCGACGACAACGGGCTCGACCTCGACGCCGACGGGTCCGTGCTCCACGAGGTCTCCACCCAGGCGGTCGCGCCGGGCCTGGACCTGACCAGCTTCCAGCGCCTGGAGGAGAAGGGCTGGACGTCGGGCAACATCCTCAAGGCGGACCTCACCGAGCCGACCCTGAGCATGAAGGTCCTCGACTCGGGCTCCACCACATCCCCGGCCACCGTGCTGGACCAGGTCGAGGGCACCGGGGCGGTCGCCGCCGTCAACGGCAACCACTTCGACATGAACTTCACCAACGCCCCGATCTTCACCACGATCAGCGACGGCGAGGTCATCAACGGCTACAGCCAGCCGTTCCCGGCGTTCACGCTCACCGACGGCGTCGCGGCCGTCGAGTACCTCTCCGCCTCCGGCACCCTCACCGCGGGCGGGACCACCCACGAGCTGGCCGGCCTCAACCGCGCGACCGTCCCGGCCGACTCGATCGGCGTCTACAACGAGCGGTGGGGGAACGCCTCCCTCGACCGCCCCGCCGGCCTGCCCGGCGAGACCGACGTCGCGACCGCCGTCGTCTCCGGCGGCACCGTCACCGCAGTGACCGACGGGGCCGGGGTGCCCACCTTCCCCGCGGGCGGTCAGGTCCTGCTGGGCCGCGGCACCGGCGCCGCCGCCCTGCGCGCCCTGGCGGTCGGTCAGGCCGTGGACGTGACGATCTCCCCGAGCTCCGACGTCGACCTCGGGATCGGCGGCAACGTCCCGCTGGTCCTGGACGGGCAGCTGGCCGACTTCCCCGACGAGCCGGTCGCCGCCCGCACCGTCCTCGGGCTGACCGAGGACGGCTCCGAGCTCCTCGTCGCAACGGTGGACGGGCGCAGCGCCACCGCCCGCGGCCTGACCCGCGTGGAGATGGCCGAGCTCATGATCGACCTCGGCGCCCACAACGCCGTCAACATCGACGGCGGCGGCTCCACCACCATGGTGGCCCGCCCCGCCGGCGGCACCGAGCCCGAGCTCGTCAATGTCCCCTCCGACGGCTCCCAGCGCGTGGTGGCCAACTCCCTGGCGTTCTTCTCCTCCGCCGACACCGAGGAGCTGACCGACGTCGCCGTGCGCCCCGCCCTCGACGGCGACGACGCCCACCACGTCATCCCCGGACTGCACCGAACCGTCGAGGGGGTCGGCCTGACCGACCAGCTCGCCGGCACCGACGCCGAGGGCCGGTTCACCGTGACCTCGCCGGGCTCGCTGCCGAACGGCGCCGACGCCAACGCCGTTCTCACCGAGCAGACGAAGACCGGCGCCGTACTGGAGGGCGTCACTCCCGGCCCCGCGACTGTCACGTACAAGGCGTCCGGCCTGACCGGCGCCACGAACCTCACCGTGCTCGGCCCGCTGGACCACGTCACCGCGTCGACCTCGCAGATCGCCATGGAGGGCGAGGGCGACACCGCCACCGTCTCCCTCACCGGCCACGACGCCGACGGGTTCTCCGCGCCGATCGAGGTCTCCGACGTCGACGCCTCCATCGACGAGGGGTTCACCATCGAGCCGGCCGGCCTGGGGGCCTTCACGATCACCGCGACCACCGGCTCCGGCTCGGCGCTCGCCCAGCTGGAGGTGGCCGGGACCGTCGTGCAGCTGCCCGTCACCGTCGGCCTGACCACCAAGCCGGTCACGGACCTGTCCGACGGCGCGTCGTGGACCTTCGCGCAGGCGCGCGCCACCGGCACGCTCACCGTGGCGGAGGGCCCCCAGGGGCAGGCGGCGCTGCGGCTCACGCACGACTTCACGACGTCGACGGCGACCCGCGGCTCCTACGCCGTCGCGCCCGCGCCCATCCCCGTGCCCGGCCAGCCGCAGGCCATCACGATGCTGATCGACGGCGACGCCACCGGCGCCTGGCCGCGCCTGCAGGTGCGCGACGGCGACGGCGTGGTCAAGCAGCTCGACGGGCCGATGATCACCTGGGAGGGCTGGAAGGAGACCACGTTCACGGTCCCGGCGGGCACGCCGTTCCCCCTCACGCTCGAGCGCGTGCGGATCATGGAGACCCGCTCCACCGCCAGCTACCAGGGCGACGTCGCGTTCACGGACATCAGGGCCGTCGTCGCCCCCGACGTCGAGCAGCCGGTGCTGGCGCCGGTGCACGACCCGGTGATCGTCACGGACGGCACCGTGGACGGGTACGCCCAGCGGATCGCGGTGATGTCGGACGCGCAGTTCGTCGGCCGCGCCCCGGATTCCGACACCGTCGCGGCCGCGCGGCGGACGCTGCGGGAGATCGTCGCCGAGGACCCGGACCTGCTGGTCGTCAACGGCGACCTGGTCGACGAGGGCGCCACGATCGACTTCGACCTGGCCAGGCGGGTGCTCGAGGAGGAGGTCGGCGACGCCGTCCCGTACCTGTACGTGCCGGGAAACCACGAGATCATGGGCGGCTCCATCGGGGCCTTCGAGGCAGCGTTCGGGCCGGCGCAGAACGTGGTGGACGTGGCCGGCACGCGGGTCGTCACGCTCGACACCTCCGCCGGGTCCCTCCGGGCCGGCGGGCTGGACCAGATCCGGCTGCTGGAGGACTCCCTCGCCTCGGCGGCGTCCGACCCCGCGGTCACCGGCGTGATGGTGTTCTTCCACCACCCGACCGAGGACCCGCTGCCCGACGACGCCTCGCAGCTGTCCGACCGGTACGAGGCCGCGGCGGTCGACGAGGCGCTCGCCGACTTCCGGGCCACCTCCGGCAAGTCCGTCGCGGCCGTCAACGCCCACGTCGGCGCGTTCCACGCCCGCAGCTTCGACGGCGTCTCCAACGTCATCAACGGCAACTCGGGCAAGTCGCCGGCCTCCACGCCGGACAACGGCGGGTTCACCGGGTGGACGCTGCTCGGCATCGACCCGGCCGACGGCGTGGTGGGCCAGAGCCCCGCACCCGTGACCGACCGGCTGGACTGGATGCGGGCCGAGGTCCGCGCCCGGGTCGACTCGCTCACGCTCGACGTGCCGGCCGAGCTGACGCTCGGGGAGACCGCCGTCGTCGGCGGGACGGTCACGCAGGACGGCACCCGTGCGGTTCCGGTGGGCTGGCCGATGAGCGCCGACTGGGCGGGGGAGGGCGTGACCGTCTCCGCCGGGTCCGAGCCGGGGTCGGGCACCGAGCTGGAGGGCGAGGCGGCCGTGCTGCGGCTCAACCCGGCCACCGGCGAGCTGACCGCCGTGGGCTCGGGAACCGCGACCGTGCGGCTGACCGTCAACGGGGTGACCGAGGAGGTCACCGTCACCGTGCCCGAGGTCGAGGTGCCCGCGTGCGAGACGCCCGGCTCGGCCCCGGCCGAGGCACCCGGCGGCGCGGCAGACCACACGCAGGCGCTCGAGCGCGGCCTCGGCAGGCCACCGTGGGCCTGCGGGGCGTGAGGCCGCCCGGCCGAGCGGCCGGGTGAACGAGAGCGGGGCCGTCCTCCCGGGGGAGAGGACGGCCCCGCTCCGTCTCCCGTGGCGGTCCCGTCTCGCCGGACGGCGGGCGGGCCATCGGAGGCTGGAAATGCGCCGTACGTGCGGCAGGAAAGAACGCCTCGGGAGCAGAATGATGGCACTGGAGTGAGCAACCCACGCAGCACTCGGTCGCAAGGAGGCCACCGTGGAACTGTTGCAGGACATCCTCACCGGTATCGCCAACAACATCTTCAACCAGGTGCCGATCCTCATCGGCCTCATCGCCCTCGCCGGCCTGCTGCTGCAGCGCAAGCCTGTCGAGGCGGTGGTCGGCGGGACGATCCGCGCGGTCGTCGGCGTCGTCATCCTCATGCTCGGCGTGGAGATCTTCGTCGGCGGGCTGGTGGCGTTCCAGGCCATCGTCGCCTCCGCCGTCGGGCTGGAGCCGCCCGCGGCGACCAGCACCCTCAACGACTTCCTCGGCGGGCAGGGCTCGGCCGTCCCGCTCATCATCGCGGTGGGTTTCGCGATCCACGTGCTGCTGGTCCGGATCTTCCCGGCCGCGCGGTACGTCTACCTCACCGGCCACCTGATGTTCTGGATGAGCATCGTCATCGCCGCCTCCCTCGTGGAGGTGCTGACGGACATCCCGCGGACCACGTTGATCATCGTCGGCGCGGTGATCATCGCCTGCTACTGGACGCTGCAGCCGCTGTGGATCGCACCTCTCATGAAACGGCTGATGGGCCACGACCAGTTCGGCCTGGGGCACACCACCTCGACCGTTGCCCTCCTCGCCGGGTACGGCTCACGGGCGCTGCGGCTGGGCGACGCCCAGCGGCACGACTCGGAAAAGCTCAAGCTGCCGAGGTCGATCTCCTTCTTCAAGGACATCAACGTCTCCACCGCGCTGATCATCGCCGTGATCATGCTCGTCGCCATCGCGTTCGCCGACTCCGCCGTGGTCCAGGAGCAGATGGGCGACTCCCAGCTGCTGCCGTGGGCGTGGGGCCTGACGCAGGCGCTGCGGTTCGCGGCCGGTATCGCGATCCTGCTCTTCGGCGTGCGCATGTTCCTGGCCGAGATCGTCCCGGCGTTCAAGGGCATCTCGGACAAGGTCCTTCCCGGCACCCGGCCCGCGCTCGACATCCCGGT
This sequence comes from Georgenia daeguensis, assembly GCF_039537705.1. Taxonomy (NCBI): domain Bacteria; kingdom Bacillati; phylum Actinomycetota; class Actinomycetes; order Allobogoriellales; family Allobogoriellaceae; genus Georgenia; species Georgenia daeguensis. Next base: position 133,483 of record NZ_BAABBA010000008.1, on the reverse strand, counting down.
CGTCTTCCCCAAGGCGCCGACGGCGGTCATGATCGGCTTCCTGTCCTCGACCGTCGTGTTCCTCGTCCTCATGGGCGTCTTCGCCGCCGCCGGCTGGTTCGTGCTCGTGCCGCCGATGATCATGCTCTTCTTCGGCGGCGGGTCGGGCGGCGTCTTCGGCAACGCCGTCGCCGGCTGGCGCGGCGCCGTCTTCGGCGGCCTCGTGAACGGCGTGCTGCTGGCGTTCGGCCAGTGGATCGGCTGGGGGCTGTACGACAGCACGGCCCCCGAGATCGCCACGCTGGCCGACCCCGACTGGTACGCCGTCGGCTGGCTCGTCCTCGGTGCCACCCAGCTGCTCGAGCCGCTCGGCGCGGCCGCCGTCTGGGTCGTCGCGGGGGCGGTTCTGGTCGCGACCGTCGCCATCCTCATGGTGCTGTCCCGGCGCAGGACGACGCCGGACGAGACTTCCGCAGCCCCGGTCACCTCGGGGGCCCCGGCCTCCGCGGGCTCCTCGGCCCCGGCCGCTGCGGGCACCTCGGCCGGCCCGACGACCGGCGGGGCCCCGACCGCACGATCCACCGAGAACCGGCCGGCTGACACGGCCCGCCGCCGGCAAGCGACAGGAGAGACATCATGACCGACCGACCGGACCCCCTGAAGGTGCTCGCCGTGTGCGGGCTCGGCATGGGCACGAGCCTGATCCTGAGGATGACGACGGAGACCGTCTTCCAGCGCCTCGGTATCCCCGTGGAGGTGGAGAACACCGACATCTCCGCCGCTCGCAGCACGCAGGCGGACGTCATCGTCGGCCAGGGCATGCACACGAGCGAGCTCGAGGGCACCGCCCCCGTCACGGTCACGGTCGAGGACTTCGTCGACGACGCCGCTCTCGAGTCCCGGCTCCGGCCGGCGCTCGAGCAGCAGGGCTGGCTGTGATGGCCGGGGATCCAGGCTCGGAGGAGGCTCCGGGTGTGCCCGTCCGCGCGGCGGTGCTCGACTCCTGCGCCGACTGGCGCGAGGCCGTCCGGGCCGCCGCGCGGCTCCTCGTGGAGCTCGGCACCGCCGACGAGGCCTACGTCGACGCCTGCGTGAGGACCGTCGAGGAGCACGGGCCCTACATCGTCCTCACCCCCGGGGTCGCGCTCGCCCACGCGCAGGCGGTGGCCGGCGCCACGACCGAGGGTCTCGCCGCGCTGCGGCTCGGCCGGCCCGTGGAGTTCGGGCACGCGACCAACGACCCGGTCGACGTCGTCCTCGCCTTCTCGTCCGGCGGCTCCCACATGCAGATGATCCGCTCCATGGGCAAGGCCCTGACCGGCGGCCTCGCCGACCGGATCCGCGGGGCCGGCGACGTGCCCACGGTGGAGCGGGCCCTCGCCGAGGCGGTCGGCGATGGATGAGGCCCTGCTGCGGTTCGCCCGCGCCACCACCGAGCACCTCAACGGCGTGCTGGAGGCGAACGCCGACCAGCTCAGGCGGGCGGCGGAGGCCGTGCTGGAGTCCGGACGGCGCGGCGGTCTCGTCTACGCAGCCGGCTCCGGCCACTCCCTGGCGGGCGTGCTGGAGACGTTCTACCGCGCGGGCGGGCTGCCCTTCGTCCGGCCCCTGTGGGACCTTGAGCTGCTGCCGCTCGACGGGGCCGACCGCTCCACCGTCGCCGAGCGGCGGCCGGGCCTGGGGGAGCGGCTCGTCAGGGAGGCCGGGGTGGGCGACGACGACACCGTCGTCGTCTTCTCGAACTCCGGCGTCAACTACGTCCCGGTCGGGATCGCCCTGTCCGCGCGCGAGGCTGGCGCGCGCGTGGTCGCCGTGACCTCGGTGACGGCGTCCGACGCGGCGCCGCTGCGTGCCGGCCGACGCCTCCACGAGCTCGCCGACGTCGTCCTCGACACCCGGGTGCCGCCCGGGGACGCGAGCTGGCCCCCGGAGTCGCCCCGCACGGCGCCGCTGTCCTCGCTGTGCAACACGCTGCTGTGGGACGCGCTCCTCGTCCTGTGCGCCGAGACGGCGCCGGAGACCGCGTTCTGGCGCAGCGCGAACGCGACGGGGCCGACGAACGACGAGCTGATCGAGCACTACCGCGCGAGGGTGCCGGAGCTGCGCTAGGGGCGAGGCGGAGGACCGGGCGACCCGGCGGGAGACCTGGGCCCGACCGAAGCTCGCGGGCACCCGAAGCCGGCGCACGCGGGGAGCCGGGCCGCGTGGGCCCGGCTCCCCGGTTGCTCGGTGTGCTGGCTCAGCCGTGCTGCGACACCGCCGCCTCGATCCGGCCCCGCAGCTCGGCGTCCACGGCGGGCAGCGCCATCCGGCTCGCCCACGCGGCGCCGGTGCGGGCGGCCATCGCGGTCTTCAGGCGCGGGATGGTGGGGCCGGTCAGACCCACCACCTCCTTGACGATGCTCTGGGCGCGCCCGGCGGCGTCGTCGTCGCCGGCGTCGAGGGCGCGGGCCAGGGCGGAGAACGTCTCCGGGAAGGCCGAGGAGACGCCGGAGACGACGCCCGTCCCGCCCTGCTCGAGGACCCACGGCAGGGTGGAGTCGTCACCGGAGTAGAGCTCCTGGCCGTCCTGCAGCGCGGCGACGTACTCCGTGAGCCGCGCCGCCGCCCCGCCGGAGAGCTTCACCCCGACCATGCCGGGCAGCGCCAGGACCCGGCGCAGCACGTCCACCGGGACGTCCATGCCGGTTCGCTCGGGGAAGAGGTAGGCGTACACGCCGGCCTCGGGGAACGCCTCGGTCAGCGCCCGGAAGAAGGCCACCACCCCGTCGTCGTCGGTGGGCAGGTAGTACGGCGAGAGCAGCGCGAACCGGGAGATGCCGAGCTCCGCCGTCCCCGCGGCGAGGCGGAGGACCTGCCGGGTGCTGCCGTGGCCGAGGTGCGCGATGACCCGGGCGGTGCCGAGCACCTCGGCGGCCACGCGGAAGAGCTCGACCCGCTCGTCGTCGTCCAGCGCGGGGAACTCCCCGGTGGTGCCGGCGACGAGGACGCCGTCGACGTGCGGGTCGATCGTGCGCAGGACGGTCTCGAACTCGGTCAGGTCGAGCGACCCTTCCTCGGTGAACGGCACGGGGACGGCGCTGATGATCTGGGCGGGCATGAACTTCCTTTCAGGGGTGGAGCAGGCTGAGGGGGACGCGCGCCTCGACGATGCCGCGGCGCTGCCAGGTGTAGGTGATGACGAGGGAGCCGTCGGCGACGGCGGCGGCCGGGTAGGAGTACTCCCCGACGCCGGTCGTCTCCACGCCGGCGTCGGCGGGGGAGAAGGACCTCGGCGGTGGCAGCGCGGGCCGGCGGCGGGTGTCGTCGTCGAGCGGGGTGAGCCCGTCCTCGACGACGACCGCCTCGTGCCACGTGTCACCGTCGTCGGGGGAGACGGAGACGACCAGCGGGCAGCGCGCGCCCCAGTCCTCGGCAACCGGGTTGTGTACGCAGGCGACCGCGCCCCCGCCGAGCTCGGCGACGGTCAGCCCCGAGTTGCCGTTGGCGAGGCCGGTCGGCTCCGCGGGGGACCACGTCCGACCCGCATCGTCCGACCGGGAACGGAACGCCGAGCCCTCGGTGCTGCGCAGCAGGGCGTGGACGGCGGTCCCGCCGCGCCACAGCGCCGGCTGGATCACGCCCGCACCGCGCAGCCCGCTGTGGTCCAGCGGCACCGGCGCGGGCGACCAGGTCAGGCCGCCGTCGGTGGACCGGTCGACGAACGCGTCCCAGACGGCCTCGCCGTCCCAGCGCTCGAGCGAGCCGGGCGCGAGCCACGTGCCGTCCGGGAGCAGCAGGGGCGGGTTCTTCACCGGACCCCGGCCGCCGGCGTCGCCCGGCACGAGCTCGGCCGGCTCGGTCCAGGTCGCGCCGCCGTCGGTGGAGCGGCGGAACCACGTCGCCCACCGTGAGATCAGCGGGCCGCGCTTGTAGAACAGCCACAGCGCGCCGTCCGGGCCGTGCGCGAGGACCGGGTTCCAGTGCGCCTCAGGACCCGCGGCGACGACGGACGGCTCGCCCCAGGTGTCGGCACCGGCGGGGCGGTGCGCGAGCCAGATGCGGTTGTCCGGCGTCCCCTCGCGGGTGCCGCCGAACCACGCGGCCACGAGGCCGCCGTCGACCGCCAGCACGCTCGAGGCGTGCGCCTGGCGCCACCCTGGGTGGTCGACGGCGACCCAGCGCCGCGTCACGGACGGATGGATCATCGGGTGAGGATCGGCTCGTCCGCGTTCGAGTCCGTGCTGGACCCGCGGCGGGCACGGCGGGCCCGGCCGATCAGCGGGAGCGCGAGGCTGAGCAGCGCCAGCGCCAGCAGGCCCGCCGAGATCGGCTGCGTCACGAGGATGGACGGGCCGTCGATGATCAGGGCGCGGCGCAGGTTGGACTCCGCCAGCGGCCCGAGCAGCAGGCCCAGGACGACGGGGCCCGGGGGGAATCCGGTGCGCTTCATGACCAGGCCGGCCACACCGGAGGCGAGCATCACCCACACCGTGTAGAGGTTGTTGGTGGTGGTGTACGTGCCCACGACGCAGAAGATGAGGATGCCCACCCACAGGTAGTGGTTCGGCAGGTCCAGCAGCTTCACCATGCCGCGCATGCGCACGAGGCTGATGCCGAGCGAGAGCAGCGTCGCGATGATCATGATGCCTGCGATGCTGATCATCAGGTCCGGGCTGTTGGTGAACAGCGACGGGCCGGGCTGCAGGCCCCAGATGATCATCGAGCCGATCATGACGGCCATGACGGAGTCGCCGGGGATGCCTAGTGCCATGGTCGTGGTGAGCGAGCCGCCGAGGGTGGCGCTGGACGCCGTGTCCGCCGCCGTGAGGCCCTCGAGGGAGCCCTTGCCGAACTTCTCCGGGTGCTTGGACATGCGCTTGGCGCGGTCCCACCCGATGAGTCCCGCGATGTCGCCGCCCGCGGCGGGGACCACACCGACGATCATGCCGATGACGCTGCTGACACCGAAGGGCCGCGCCATCTCCCGGTACTCGGACCGGGTCGGCCACCACCGGCCCAGGCTGGAGATGGGCTTGACGTGGTGCTCGCGGTGGGTGAGGAGCTGGTCGAAGAGCTCGGCGATACCGAACAGGCCGATGATCACCGCGATGAACGGCAGACCGGAGTTGAGGTCGTTGACCCCGAAGACGAACCGCGAGTCCCCGGTGATGGGGTCGCGCCCGACGGTGGCGATGGCCAGCCCGGCGATGCCCGCGAGAACGCCCTTGATGACCGACTTCGAGGAGATCGAGATCATGATCGTCAGGCCGAAGACCACGAGGGCGAACATCTCGGCCGGGCCGAACTCCAGCGCGATGTTGGCCACGGGCCGTGCCGCCACGAGGAACAGCACCATCGAGAGCAGGATGCCGGCGGTGGTCACCATGGAGGAGCTGACCAGGGCGAGGCCCGCCTTGCCCTGTTTCGCCAGCGGATACCCGTCGAGGGTGGTCGCGATGGCGGCCGGCGTCCCCGGCGTGTTCACGAGGATGGACGGGATCCGGTCGCCGTAGTTCGCGCCCACGTAGATGGTCAGGAGGACCGCGAGTCCCTGCACGGGCTCCAGCGTGAGGGTGAAGCCGGAGGCGAGAGCCACCGCCATCGAGCCGGTCACACCGGGGAAGGCGCCGACCAGCGTCCCCACCAGAAGACCGACGAGCAGGCAGATGGCGACGGTCGGATCGATCAGGGCCCCAAGGCCCTCGGCGACGGCGTTCACAGCGGCACCTTCAGGAGTGTGTGGAAGAGCAGGTAGATGAAGCCCGTCATCAGCACCGGGAAGACGATGAGGGTCTTCCAGCCCCGGCCGCCGAAGAGGTAGGTGGCGGCGACGAGGAAGACCGGCGTCACCACCAGGAACCCGAGCACGGGCCAGAGAAGGACGAACGCGACGGAGAGGGCGACGGCGAGCCCGACGCGGAACCAGCCCTGGCGGGTGGCGGCCTCGAGGTCGTCACGGTCGAACGGCGGGCGGAGGACCGCGGCGACGAGCAGGAGCACCCCGAGGGCGAGTCCGCCGAGACCGAGCAGCTCGGGCCACCAGCGCGGGTCGATGCCACCCGTCTCGTTGCGGACCTCGATGGCCCTGGCCAGCAGGAACAGGGCACCGGAGCCCGCGACGGCGATCGCGGCGCAGACGATCTCCAGCCTGCGGGACGGCCGGGCGAGCGGGGCGTGGTCCGCCTCGGCGGCGTCCACCGCCTCGGTCGCCTCATGGGCCAGCAGGTCGTCGGCCGGGGGCGTCCGGTGGTCGACGTGCGGGGCGGGTGCCGGGGCGGCCCCGTCCGGCTGACCGGACGGGGCGACCGGCGTGCCCTTGCGGGAACGGATCATCAGCGGGCTCCGAGGATCTCTCCGAAGCGCTCGTGCTCGGAGTTCACGAAGTCGGTGAACTCGGCCGCGTCGCGGTACACGGGCAGGTTGCCGGCCTTGGTGATGGTCTCGGTGAAACCGTCGGAGTTGGCGGCCTCCTCGATGGCGGACTCGAGCGTCTGGCGGACGTCGTCCGGGAGACCGGCGGGCGCGTAGATGCCGCCCCAGCCGCCGAACTCGAGGTCGAAGCCGGCCTCTGCGGCGGTCGGCACGTCAGGCATGTCCGGGTGGCGCTCGTCGTGGAAGATCGCCAGCGGGCGCACCTGCCCCTCGTTGTAGGCGGTGAGCGTCTCGCCCGCCCCACCCACGGCGGCGTCCACCTGGCCGCCGATGGCCGCGGCGAGAGCGGGGGCGCCGCCGTCGAACGGGACGGACGCGAGCTGCGCGCCCGTCTCGTCGGCGAGACCGAACGCGGCCGCCTCCCAGATGGAGCCGGCGCCGGAGTTGGCGACGGCGAGCTCCTCGGACTTGGCTGCCTCGACGAAGTCCTCGAGCGTCTGGTACGGGCTGTCGGTCGGCACCGAGAGGATGCCCGGGGCGAGCATGATCTGCCCGAGGAAGTCGTAGTCCGCCGGGTCGACGTCGAAGTTCTGGTGGCTCAGCATCGCGATCTCCACCGGGACGAAGCCGATCGTGTAGCCGTCCGGCTCCTGCTCGGAGACGAACTGCATGGCCGTCGAGCCGGAGGCGCCCGGGCGGTTCTCGACGATGATCGAGGTGTCCAGGATGGGCTCGAGCTCGGCGACGAGCGCGCGGGAGCTGAGGTCCGAGCCGCCGCCGGCGGCCGCCTGGACGATGAAGTTGATGTCCTTCTCGGGGTAGCCCGACGCCTGGCCGTCCTCGGTGGCGTCGGTGCCTCCGGCGTCACCGCCGGAGCAGGCGGCGAGGACGAGGGCCATCGCGGAGAGGGCGGCGGCCGAGGTGAGACGGGTGCGGATCATGGTTGTACAACTCCTTCGTCGGTACAGCGGGGGGTTCGCTCCGCCGGATCGGCGGAGGAGGGGTCACGGGGTGGAGATGAACCGGGTGTAGGCGGCGAGCATGCGAGCCCGCGAGCCGTCGATGTGCTGGCGGAGCGCCGGGGCCACCGTGGCGTGGTCGCCGGCCGCGACGAGCTCGAGCAGGTCAATGTGGTCGCGGTGGATGGGGGCGAGGTCGCGGTCCTCGGCGTTGGTGACCGAGAGCATCCCCGCGAAGGTGGGGCGGTACTGCTGCCAGATGCTGGCGAGCCGGCGGTGGCCGGAGTGGGCGTAGAACGCCGTGTGGAAGTCGAGGTCCGCCTCGGCGAACCCGACGGGGTCGGCCCGTTCGGCCGCGGACCCCATCCGCTCCAGCGCCGAGCGCGCGTCCCCCAGGTCGGAGCCGGACTCCATGCAGAGCCGCACGGCCTCGGCCTCGAGGACCTGCCGCAGCAGGTACAGCTCCTCGATGTCGTCGCCGCTCAGGCCGATGACGAACACGCCGCGGCGGCGGGACTCGACGAGACCCTCGGTCTCGAGCTGCCGCAGGGCGTCACGCACGGGGCCGCGGCTGACGTCGAAGCTCTCCGACAGCTGGCTCTCCACGAGGTGCGTCCCGGGCTGGAGGTCTCCGGTGATGATCAGCCGCCGCAGGTGGTCGACCACGTGCTGGCCGAGCGCCGGAGGGGGCGGGATGGTGCCGGCGTTACGCAGGGCGCTGTTCACAGGCATCCGGGCCTCCTCGTTGAGAAATCGATTACTCGGTTAACCGTTGACGGTGAACATAGACGGTCGCGCCCACCCAGCGCAAGCCCCCCGATCCACGGCGGATCGCGTGGGACCACGCCGGGCGGCCTGCCGGACCTACAGTGACGGCGACGAAAGGGGTGGCGGATGGCCACGATCGTGGAGGTCGCGGCGCTCGCCGGGGTGTCGACGGCGACCGTGTCGCGCGTGCTCAACGGCAAGAACGTGCGGGCGGACCTCGCTGAGGCGGTCCAGCGCGCCGCGGCGGAGCTCGGCTACACGCCGGACCGCACCGCCCGTTCCCTCCGGCGCCGCCACAGCGACGTCATCGCCCTGGTGCTGCCGGACATCGAGAACCCCTTCTTCACGTCCGTCGCCCGCGGCGTCGAGGACCTCGCGCAGGAGGCCGGCCTCTCGGTGGTGCTGTGCAACACCGACGAGGACCCGGCCAAGGAGGAGAAGTACCTGGCCATCGCGGACAGCGAGAACATGGCGGGCGTGCTGCTGGCACCCGCGACCGCCACCCCGAACCTGCGGCCGCTGCTCGAGCGCGGGCGCGCGGTGGTCGTGCTGGACCGTGCGGTCGACGCACCGGTGGATCAGGTGCTCTTCGACAACGTCGATCTCGGGCGCCGCGTCACCGCCGCCCTGCTCGGCCGGGGCTACCGGCGCATCGCCTGCATCAGCGGTCCGGCCGGCACCAGCACGGCCGACCAGCGTGCCGACGGCTGGCGCCAGACTCTCGTGGAGGCGGGACTGGACGCCGCCGAGACCCTGCTCGTGCGGGCGAGTTTCCGCGTCGACGGCGGACGGCAGGCGATGAGCGAGCTGCTCGACCGCGACGAACCCCCGGAGGCCGTGGTGGCCACCAACAACCTCGTCGGCGTCGGCGCCCTCCAGGTGCTGGCCGGGAGGAACGGTGCGCGCCCCGGCGTCGGCGTCATCGGCGACCTGCCCTTCGTCACCTCCCGGACGGACGACATCACCCTGCTCCCGCTGCGCCCGCGCGCCATGGGCCTGACCGCCGCCCGCCTGCTGGCCGACCGGATCAACGGGCTGGCCGAGCCGCCCCGGACGGTGCTCGCGGAGGTCGCCGAGCCGGTGGGACCGGGAGCGATCTTGCACCTGTAATCGATTTCTGACACGCTCCCCGCCATGCGAAGGAGCGCGTTCCTCGGTGTCGACATCGGCACCTCCAGCAGCAAGGGCGTGCTGGTCCTGCCGGACGGCGACATCCTCCGGACGGCGTCCCGCCAGCACACCGTGCACCGGCCCGCGCCCGGTCACGTGGAGATGGACCCCGAGGTGTGGTGGGAGGAGTTCGTCGGCCTCGCCGGTGAGCTGACCGCCCCGGGCGACGTCGACGTCGCGGCCGTCGGGGTGAGCGGCATGGGCCCGTGCGTGGTCCTCACCGACGCCGACGGCGCGGTCCTGCGCCCGGCGATCCTCTACGGGGTGGACACCCGCGCGTCGGCGCAGATCCAGCGCCTCGACGCCGAGCTCGGGCGTGAGACGATTCTCGACCGCGCCGGCTCGGTGCTCTCGAGCCAGGCCGTCGGCCCGAAGATCGCGTGGGTCCGGGAGCACGAGCCCGAGGTCTACGCCCGCGCGCGCCGGCTGTTCATGCCCGCGTCCTGGCTCGCCCACCGGCTCACGGGCGAGTACGTGCTGGACCACCACTCGGCGAGCCAGAGCACGCCGCTGTACGACACCCGCGCGCTCGACTGGTACCGCCCGTGGGCCGAGCACGTCGCGCCGGGACTGGAGCTGCCGAGCCTGCGCTGGCCCGGCGAGCGCGCCGGCGTGACCCGGCGCGAGGTCGCCGGCATCCGCGCGGGCGTGCCGGTGATCACGGGGACGGTCGACGCCTGGTCCGAGGCGGTCAGCGTCGACGCCCAGAACCCCGGCGACCTCATGGTCATGTACGGCACGACGATGTTCCTGATCGCCACGGTGCCCGAGCGGGTCACCACGGAGCTCATGTGGGGCACCGTCGGGGCGTTCGAGGGCACGCACAACCTCGCGGGCGGCATGGCCACCTCGGGGGCGATCACCTCGTGGCTGCGGGACCTGACGGGCGGCCCCGACTACCCGACGCTGCTGGCCGAGGCCGACGCCGCGGGGCCGGGCGCGCGCGGCCTGCTGGCGCTGCCGTACTTCGCGGGGGAGCGCACCCCGATCTTCGACCCGGAGGCCCGCGGCGTCATCGCGGGGCTGACCCTGTCCCACACCCGCGGCGACCTGTACCGGGCGGTCCTGGAGGCGACGGCGTTCGGGGTCCGCCACAACGTCGACGCCCTGCGGGCGGCGGGTGCGAGCATCGACCGCGTGGTCGCCGTCGGCGGAGGCACGCAGGGTGCGCTGTGGACGCAGGTCGTCTCCGACGTCACCGGCCTGCCCCAGACCATCCCCACCCGGACCATCGGCGCCAGCTACGGGGCCGCGTTCCTCGCGGCCCGTCTCGTCGAGGACGTCTCGATGGCCGGCTGGAACCCCGCCGCAGAGGTCCGCGAGCCCGACCCGGGCGCCGCCGTCCTCTACGACGAGCTGTACCGCCACTACCTCGACCTCTACCCCGCCACCCGTGACGTCGTGCACGCGCTGGCACGCATCCAGCACGAAGGAGCCTCATGACCTACACCCTGCCCGCACCCGTCACCGCACGGAGCGTCCCGGAGCGCACCGCCTACCTGGTGCCCAGCGGCGACCTGCGCGAGTCGGCCAACGTGGCCGGCTGGCCCAGTCAGGTCGAGCTCGAGCGCGTCGTCTCGGACGCCCTCGCGGCGCACGGCTGGACCGTGGAGCGCGCGCTCGGCGTCGACCCGCAGACCGGGCACGGCTTCATCTCCAGCCAGCGCATGGGCATGGAGGTCTTCCGCTCCGTCCCCCGCGATGCGCCGCTGATCGTCGCGACGGCGATCTGGCAGTACAGCCACCACGTCCTGGCCGGGCTGCGCACGCACCGCGGCCCGATCCTCACCGTGGCGAACTTCGCGGGGGACTGGCCGGGCCTGGTCGGCCTGCTCGGCCTGAACGCCGGCCTGACGAAGATGGGCCGGCCGTACTCGACCATCTGGACCGTGGACGGGTCCGACGAGTGGTTCCGGGACGGCATCCGCTCCTGGCTGGAGACCGGGACCATCACCCACGACGACAGCCACGTGCGCGACCTCCCACCGCTCGGCCCGGGCCCGGAGAAGGAGCTGGGCGAGGCGCTCGCGGAGCAGCTGCTGGACGAGAAGGCCATCATCGGCGTCTTCGACGAGGGCTGCATGGGCATGTACAACGCCATCATCGACGACGAGCTGCTCAACCCGTTGGGCATCTACAAGGAGCGGCTCTCGCAGTCCGCGCTGTGGGCCGAGATGCAGACGGTCACCGACGCGGAGGCGGACGCGGTGGGCCGGTGGCTCACCGACGCGGGCATGACGTTCCGGACCGGGTCGGACGAGGCCACCGAGCTCACCGAGAGCCAACTGCGCTGGCAGTACAAGATGTACGTCGCCGCGCTGCGGATCAGCGACGACTTCGGCCTGGACGCCGTCGGTATCCAGTATCAGCAGGGCCTGAAGAACCTCGCGCCCGCCTCCGACCTGGTCGAGGGGCTGCTCAACAACGTCGCTCGCCCGCCGGTGACCAGCCGGGACGGCGCCCGCGTCCTCTACGACGGTCAGGCGCTGCCGCACTTCAACGAGGTCGACGAGGGGGTCGCCGTCGACGCGCTCATCACGAACCGCATCTGGACCGCGATGGGCCTGGACCCGGCCAACACCCTGCACGACGTGCGCTGGGGCGAGGAGTACGAGGGCCGGTTCGTCTGGGTCTTCGAGATCTCCGGCTCGGTCCCGCCGTCGCACTTCGCCCGCGGGTACGCCGACGCCGAGGGCTGGCGCCAGGACCCGGTGTTCTTCCCCGCGGGCGGCGCGACCGTCAACGGCGTCTCCAAGCCCGGCGAGATCGTCTGGTCCCGCGTCTACATCGCCGACGGCGCCCTGCATGTCGACCTTGGCCGCGCCAGCGTCGTCGAGCTCCCGGCGGAGGAGACCGAGCGGCGCAAGCAGGCGACGAACCCCGAGTGGCCCATCGCCCATGTCGTCCTCCACGGCATCACGCGCGACCAGTTCATGGCCCGGCACAAGGCCAACCACGCCCAGGTCGTTTACGCCCCGGACGCGAAGACCGCGGACAAGGCCCTGACCGCCAAGGCGGCGATGTTCGCCCGCCTCGGCGTCTCCGTCCACCTCTGCGGGGACGTCACGCCGGCATGAGCCTGAAGGAGACGTGGGCCGACGGCGGGATCGCCTACGGCGTGTGGAGCGCCCTGGACGACCCGGTCGCGGCGGAGATCGTCGGGCGGGCCGGGTTCGACCTCGTCTGCGTCGACCTCCAGCACGGCTTCGCCGGCCCCGGCTCGGCGACGGCGATCCTCGCGGCGCTGCACCGCACGCCGGCCGCGAGCGTGGTGCGGGTGGCCTGGAACGCGCCCGAGCAGATCATGCGCGCGCTCGACCTCGGCGCCGAGGGCGTGATCGTGCCGATGGTGGACGACGCCGAGCAGGCGCGCCGGGCCGTGGACGCCTGCCGCTACGCCCCGGCCGGACGCCGCAGCTGGGGCCCGCTGTGGGGCGACGCGCGCCGCAGCCACCCCGAGCCGGACGAGGGGGACCGCCTCGCCACCTGCATCCTCATGATCGAGACGGCCGAGGGCCTGGCGAACGTCGAGGAGATCGTCCGGGTGCCCGGGGTGGACGCCGTCTACATCGGTCCCAACGACCTCGCCCTCTCCCTCGGGCTCGGCCGGCGGCCCGAGGCGCCCGAGCTGGAGGCCGCCGTCGCGCGGGTCGTCGAGGCGGCACGCGGGGCCGGGGTGGCGGTCGGGATCGACCAGGCCGATCTGGCCGGCGCCCGGAGCCGGGCGCAGCAGGGCATGAACCTGGTCATCGCCGCCCGCGACTCGGTGCTGCTGCGCGAGGCCGCCGACAGCGCGGCCCGGGAGCTGCGTCGAACGGACGTACCCGGCGACGGACACCTGTCCGGCGCCTAGTGCTCACATGGGTCCGGCCGGCAGCGGGCACCGCATGAAGCTGGTCGGCAACTCACTGGTGGCCTCCCGGCTCCAGGCGCTCGACGAGGGCCTCGGCGAGGAGAACGCCTCCGCGATCATCAAGGTGGCCGCCGAGGAGGCGGGCGTCGGCCGCGCCCGCTGACCGGCTCAGTAGCTGGCGCGCGCGCCGTCGTCCGTCGCGGGGACGAAGGCCGCGGCGAGCGCCTCGGAGGCACGCGCGAGCAGCGCCACGTCCGCACCGACGAGCACGAATGACGCGCCGGCCTCGAGGTAGGAGCGCGCGACGGCCTGGTCGAACGCGTTGACCCCGACCGGCTTGCCCGCCGCGCGCACGGCCTCGAAGGCGCGGTGCACCGCCGCGACGACGTCGGGGTGGCTCTGCTGACCGAGCAGCCCCATGGACGCGGAGAGGTCGGACGGGCCGACGAACACCCCGTCGACGCCGTCGACGGCGGCGATCTCGGCGGCCGCGTCGACGCCCTCCGCGGTCTCGATCTGCACGAAGAGCGACACGTGCTCGTCGGCGTCCGCGAGGTACCGGTCGACCCGGTTCCACCGGGCGGAGCGGGCCAGCGCGGACCCGACCCCGCGGCGCCCGCGCGGCGGGTACCGCACGGCCTCGACGGCCGCCCGGGCCTCCTCGGCGGAGGAGATCATCGGCACCAGCAGGTTCTGCGCCCCGAGGTCGAGCACCTGCTTGATGGTCACGACGTCGCCGATGGGCACGCGCACGACCGGGGTGACGGGGTAGGAGGCCACCGCCTGGAGCTGCCCGAGCACGGACTCGAGGCCGTTGGGGGAGTGCTCCATGTCGATGAGCATCCAGTCCAGGCCCGCGCCCGCGCAGATCTCGGCGACGAGCGGGCTGCCCGAGCACACCCAGATGCCCGCCAGCGGGCGGGCGTTCGCGCCCCGGTCTTGCTGCTCCGCCAGGGCGTGGCGGAAGGTCGGCGTCAGGCGAAGCGGCATGAGATCGTCCCCAGCTCTCGGAAGTCGGCGAGCACGGTGTCGCCCGGGTGGACCCACATGGGGCGGGTGAAGGAGCCGGCCAGCACGAGCTCGCCGGCCTCGAGGCGGTCGCCGTGCTGGGCGAGCTTGTTCGCCAGCCAGGCGACGCCCATGGCGGGGTGGTTCAGCACCGCGGCCGCGACGCCGGACTCCTCGATGGTCTCGTTGCGGTACAGCAGCGCCGAGACCCAGCGCAGGTCGACCTCACCGGGCCGGACCGGGTTGCCGCCGTAGACCATCCCGCCCATCGCCGCGTTGTCGCTGATCGTGTCCACGATGGTGCGGCCCTCGAGCTCGATGCGCGAGGAGAGGATCTCCAGCGCCGGGACCACGTACTCGGTGGCCCGGAGCACGTCGAAGACGGTGGCGTCCGGGCCGTCGACCGGCTCGGCCAGCATGAAGGCCAGCTCGACCTCGATGCGCACGTTCGAGAAGCGGGCGTGCTCGATGACGGAGCCGTTCTCGAACACCATGTCGGCGAAGATCGCGCCGTAGTCCGGCTCGTCGATGCCGGTCGCCGCCTGCATGACCTTCGAGGTCAGCCCGATCTTGCGGCCGACCGGCCGGCGTCCGGCCTCGACGGCGCGGCGCCGCCACTCGTTCTGCACGGCGTAGGAGTCCTCGACGGTCATGCCGGGGTGCCGGGCGGTCAGCAGCGGCACCATCGTGCGGTCGCGCTCGGCGGCGGCGAGCTCGTCCGCGATCGCCGCGACGGTCTCAGGCGGCAGCATCCGGTCCTCCTGGGGTGTGGGTGGCCCTGTCGTCGGGGAGCGGGCCGGTCACAGCTGGTGACCGAGCTTGTACTCGCCCTGCTTCCAGCTCGGCATCGACTCCTCGCCCTCCTCGCGGCGGGTGTAGGAGAAGCCGTCGGCCCCGATGGTCACCGCCATCTCGCTGGAGTCGGTGCGCTCGAGAACCGGCTTGGGGTTGCCGTCGAGGTCCAGGACGAGGGACGCCTCGGTGTACCACGACGGCACCACCGGGTTGCCCCACCAGTCGCGGCGCTGGTTGTCGTGGACGTCCCAGGTGACGACCGGGTTGTCCGGGTCGCCCGTGTAGTAGTCCTGCGTGTAGATCTCCACGCGGTGGCCGTCCGGGTCGCGCAGGTAGAGGTAGAACGCGTTGGACACCCCGTGCCGGCCGGGGCCGCGCTCGATGCGGTCGGACATGCGCAGGGCACCGAGCTTGTCGCAGATGGCGAGGATGTTGTGCTTCTCGTGGGTGGCGAAGGCGACGTGGTGCATGCGCGGCCCGTCCCCGCCGGTCATCGCGGTGTCGTGGACGGTCGGCTTGCGGCGCATCCACGCGGCGTAGACCGTGCCCGCCTCGTCCTGGATGTCCTCGGTGACGCGGAAGCCGAGATCCTGCATGAACTTCGTCGCGCGCGGCACGTCCGGAGTGACCTGGTTGAAGTGGTCGAGGCGCACGAGCGCGCCCGGGGTGTAGAGGTCGTAGCGCCAGGCGAGCCGCTCGACGTGCTCGACGTCGTGGAAGAACTCGTACGGGAAGCCGAGCGGGTCCTCCACGCGCACCGAGTCCCCGATACCCTGGGTGAAACCCTCCCGGCGGCGCTCCACGCGGCAGCCCAGCTCGGTGTAGAAGGCCACGGCCTTGTCGAGGTCCTCGGGGCTGCGCACCCGGTACGAGAACGCGGCCACGGCGGCGACCGGCCCCTTGCGGAGCACGAGGTTGTGGTGGATGAACTCCTCGATGCTGCGCAGGTAGACCGTGTTCTCGTCCTCGCTGGTCACCGTCAGGCCGAGCACGTCGACGTAGAAGTCGCGCGAGCGCTGCAGGTCCGTCACGACGAGCTCCATGTACGCGCAGCGCAGGATGTCCGGCGGGGGCGAGCTCGGCGTCGGCACCGGGTTGTCGGTGTGGATGGGCGCCTCCTGGGACACGAAGAATCCGGAGGTGGTTTGGGTCATCTGGTCACGCGTGGTCACGTCAGCGTCCTTGCCTCTCGTTCGGGGGGTGTGCTCAGCGCGGGTCGGGGTCGTCCAGGTCCGTCGGTGCGTGCGGGTCGACCTTGCCGAAGGTGGGGTTGTGCACCTTGCCGAGCGTGATGTGCACGGCCTGCTGGTCGGTGTAGAAGTCGATCGAGCGGTAGCCGCCCTCGTGGCCGAGGCCCGAGGCCTTGACGCCGCCGAAGGGGGTGCGCAGGTCGCGGACGTTGTTGCTGTTGAGCCACACCATCCCCGCCTCGACCGCCTGGGAGAAGTTGTGCGCCCGCTTGAGGTCGTTCGTCCAGATGTAGGCGGCGAGCCCGTACTTCACGCCGTTGGCGAGGGCCAGCGCCTCCTCGTCGGTGTCGAACGGGGTGATCGCGACGACCGGCCCGAAGATCTCCTCCTGGAAGATGCGGGCGTCCGGGGCGACGTCGGCGAAGACGGTCGGGGCGACGTAGTTGCCCGTCGGGAAGCCGTCGGGCCGCCCGCCGCCGGCGACGAGGCGTCCCTCGGTCTTGCCGATCTCGATGTAGCTCATGACCTTGTCGTAGTGCTCGGGGTGCACGAGCGCGCCGACCTCGGTGCGGGGCTCGTGCGGCGGGCCGACGACGACGCGCTTGGCCTGGGCGGCGTAGCGCTCGACGAACTCGTCGTAGATCTCGCGCTGGACGAGGATGCGGCTGCCCGCCGTGCACCGCTCGCCGTTGAGGGAGAACACCCCGAAGATCGTCGCGTCCACGGCGGCCTCGAGGTCGGCGTCGGCGAAGACGACGGCGGGGGACTTCCCGCCGAGCTCCATCGAGAGGCCCTTGAGGTACGGCGCGGCGTTGGCGAAGATGATCTGCCCGGTGCGGCTCTCGCCGGTGAAGGAGATCAGCGGTACGTCGGGGTGCTTGACCAGCGCGTCGCCCGCGTCCTCGCCGAACCCGTTGACGAGGTTGAACACGCCCTTGGGCAGGCCGGCCTCCTCGAAGATGCCCGCCCACAGGGACGCCGACAGCGGTGTGAACTCGGCCGGCTTGAGCACGACCGTGTTGCCGGTCGCCAGCGCGGGGCCGAGCTTCCAGGACTCGAGCATGAAGGGCGTGTTCCAGGGCGTGATGAGCCCGGCGACCCCGATGGGCTTGCGGTTGACGTAGTTGATCTGCCGGCCGGGCACCTTGTAGGTGTCGTCGGCCTGGGCGACGATCAGGTCCGCGAAGAACCGGAAGTTCTCGGCGGCGCGGCGGGCCTGGCCGAGC
Source organism: Georgenia daeguensis (assembly GCF_039537705.1). NCBI lineage: Bacteria > Bacillati > Actinomycetota > Actinomycetes > Allobogoriellales > Allobogoriellaceae > Georgenia > Georgenia daeguensis. The sequence goes on along the minus strand of NZ_BAABBA010000008.1, from coordinate 116,181 downwards.
GCCTGGGTGATCGGCAGGCCGGAGTCGAAGCTCTCGAGCTCGGCGAGGCGGGCGTCGCGTGACTCGACGATGTCGGCGATGCGGTGCAGCACGCGGGAGCGCTCGCGCGGCAGCATCCTCGGCCACGGGCCCTCCACGAACGCGCGCCGCGCCGCCGCGACCGCGCGGTCGACGTCGGCCTTCTTCCCGGCCGCGGCGCGCAGGTAGGTCTCGTTCGTGACCGGGTCGAGCACGTCGAAGGTGTCGCCGTCGGCGGAGTCGACGAACTCGCCGTCGATGTAGTGCTGGATCCGCTCGGGCAGGTCCGCGGGCAGGTAGCGGGCGGCCGTCGCGGTCGTCGGGTCGGTGCTGCTCATGGGGTGCCTCCGGTCAGTGGGCGGTGAGGACGTCGGCCGGACCGGCGTCCTCAGGGTGCTCGTGGGTCAGGTAGGCGGCGAGGGTGGCCGAGCGGTGGCGGCGGGCCGCGCGCTCGACGTCCGCCAGGGGGGCGCCGGCCTCGATGAGGTGGACGATGTGCTCGTGCTCGCGCACGGACTCCTGCGCGCGGCCGGGCACGAAGCTGAACGTCGAGTCGCGCAGGTGGCCCAGCCGGCCCCACTCCGCGTTGACGAGGTCGAGCATGCGCGGGTTCGGGCACGGGGCGTAGAGGATCGAGTGGAACTTCTGGTTCAGCGCCGTGAACGAGCGGGGGTCGAAGTGGTCGAGCGTCTCGACCATCAGGCCGTTGACCTCCCGCGCCCGGCGCAGGTCCTCGGCGGTCAGGTGCGGTGCCGAGAGCGCGGTCGCCGCCCCCTCGAGGATCGCCAGGGCCTCCATGCTGTGCCGGTACTGGGAGTCGTCGATCATCGACACGTGCGCGCCGACGTTGCGCTCGAACGTGACCAGGCCCTCGGCCTCCAGCTGGCGGATGGCCTCGCGCACCGGCACGACGCTCATGTCGAGCTCCGCCGCGATCGAGGCCAGCACCAGGCGGTAGCCCGGCGTGAACTCCTGGTTCGCGATCCGCTCCTTAAGCCAGTGGTAGGCCCGCTGCGACTTGCTCGGGGCGGGCGCCGCCGTCTCGGTCACCTCTTCGCGCGCCATGCGTCGTACCTCGCTCTCCACTCGGCGTTCATCGGGAACAGTCCGTCGACCGGGTGCCCCGCCGCGACCTGCTCGGCGATCCACGCGTCCTCGTCCTCCTGGGCGAGGGCCGCGTCGGCGACCTCCTCGGCGAGGGCCGGGGGGATGACGACGACGCCGTCCCGGTCACCGACGACGAGGTCGCCGGGCTGCACGGTCGTCCCGCCGCAGGCGATCGTCACGTCCGCGTCCCACGGCACGTGCCGGCGGCCGAGCACGGCCGGGTGCGCACCCTTGCTGTACACCGGGATGCCGACGGCGGCCACGGCGTCGTGGTCGCGCACGCCGCCGTCGGTGACGATCCCGGCGGCCCGGCGGGCGTGGGCGCGCAGGGCGAGGATGTCGCCGAGGGTGCCCGACCCCTCCTCGCCGCGGGCCTCGATGACGACGACCTCGCCCTCGCCGACGGCGTCGAACGCCCGCTTCTGCGCGTTGTAGCCCCCGCCGTGGCTGGCGAACAGGTCCTCGCGGTTGGGCACGAACCGCAGGGTGCGGGCGGTGCCGACGAGCTTGGCCTCCGGGTGCATCGGCCGCACGCCGTCGACGGTGACGTTGTTCAGGCCCCGCTTGCGCAGCTGCGCGCTGAGCCCCGCCACCGGGGCCTTCACGAGCTTCGCGCGCAGCTCCGGCGTCAGGCGGAACGGCTCAGGGTCCGGCTCCAGGCCGGCGGCGGCGCGCGACCCCCACGCCTCGGTCCGCTGGACGTCGTCCACGGCCGGCAGCGATCCCAGGGCGCCGTCGAAACCGTGCCCGCCCTGGGTGACGGTGGTGACCAGCCGGCCCGAGCTGAGGGCGCCGGGCGCCCCGGGGGCGTCGACCTCGACCTCGACGACGTCGCCGGGGACGACGACCGAGGAGCCGGCGGGGGTGCCGGTGAGAATGACGTCGCCCGGCTCGAGCGTGAAGTGCTGGGAGAGGTCGGCGATGAGCTGGGGGAGCGGGAAGATGAGCCCGGCCGTGGTGTCGTCCTGGCGCAGCTCGCCGTTGACCCAGGTGCGCAGCCGGAGCGCGGCAGGGTCGACCGTGCGGGCGTCGACGAGGGAGGGGCCGACGGGGGTGAAGCCGTCGCCGCCCTTGGAGCGGACGTTGGAGCCCCTGTCGTTCGCGCGCAGGTCGTACAGCCCGAAGTCGTTCGCCGCCGTCACCCACCCGACGTGGTCCCACGCCTCGGCGAGGTCGACGCGGCGGGCTGCCGTGCCGATGACGAGCGCGATCTCGCCCTCGAAGGCCAGCAGCTCGGTGCCGGCCGGCCGCTCGACGGTCGCGCCGGAGGGGGCGACCGAGCTCGACGGCTTGAAGAAGTAGGAGGGATGGGCAGGGCGGCGACCACGCTGGTCCGCGCGTGAGGCGTAGCTGAGGTGGACGGCGACGATCTTGCCCGGACGCCCCGGCAGCCCCGAGAACCGCTCGTCCGTGCCTGCGCCGATGGTGATGTCTTCAGTCATGAGCTCCTTCGCCCCTTGCTTTGTATTCGAAATCGTATATCATCGTCCACCACGAGGCAAGCCGGAGTGCTCGGCGGCCACTGACAGCGACGTCGGAACGACACAGGAGTCAACTGATGAGCACCATGAACGACAGCCGGGACCTGACGCCCCCCGCGCACTCGCCCGACCTCGCCGACCGGCGGCGCGTCGTCTTCGCCACCGTCATCGGTACGACGGTCGAGTGGTACGACTTCTTCATCTACGCCTTCGCCGCCGGGCTGGTCTTCGGTGAGATCTTCTTCGCCGGCCTGGGCGAGAACAGGCTGCTGCTCTCGTTCGCGACCGTCGGTGTGAGCTTCCTCTTCCGCCCCCTCGGCGCGTTCCTCGCCGGCCACCTCGGCGACCGGTACGGCCGCAAGGTCATCCTCATGGTGACCCTCATCCTCATGGGGCTGGCGACCTCCCTGATCGGCCTGCTGCCGACGTACGCCACGATCGGGGTCGCCGCGCCGGTCCTCCTCGTGCTGCTGCGCATCATCCAGGGCGTCTCGGCCGGCGGCGAGTGGGGCGGCGCGGTCCTCATGGCGGTCGAGCACGCTCCGGGCAGGCGGCGCGGGCTGTTCGGTGCGGGACCCCAGACCGGTGTCCCGCTCGGTCTGCTGCTCGCCTCCGGCGTCATGGCGCTCATGGCGATGATCGCCCCCGGCGACGCCTTCCTCGAGTGGGGCTGGCGCATCCCGTTCCTGCTGAGCGTCGTCCTCATCCTGGTCGGCTACTACGTGCGCCGGAAGGTCGAGGAGAGCCCGGTGTTCGCGGAGCTGGCCGAGCGCAAGCAGGAGGCGCAGATGCCGATCCTGCGCCTCTTCCGCAGGCACACCGTCCTCGTGGTCGTCGCAGCGCTCGTCTTCGCCGGCAACAACGCGGTCGGCTACATGACGACCGGCGGGTACATCCAGAACTACGCGACGAGCCCGGAGGGCCCGCTCGGGCTCGACCGTGGCCCGGTGCTGTGGGCCGTGACCGGCTCCGCCGTGACGTGGCTGATCTCGACGATCATCGCCGGCGCGGTGTCAGACCGGCTGGGTCGGCGCACGACGTACGTCCTGGGCTGGATCCTGCAGCTGGTCGGCGTGCTCGCGCTCTTCCCGCTGGTGAACACCGGCGACGTCGGGCTGCTGTTCGCGGGCCTCGCGCTGCTCACGCTCGGCCTCGGCTTCACGTACGGCCCGCAGGCGGCGCTCTACGCGGAGCTCTTCCCGGCCTCGATCCGGTTCTCGGGCGTGTCGATCTCCTACGCGATCGGCGCCATCGCCGGCGGGGCCTTCGCCCCGATGATCGCCGCCGCGCTCGTCCAGGCGACGGGCTCCACCACGGCGGTCACCCTGTACCTCGCCGGGATGACCCTCGTCGGCCTCCTCGCGACGCTGGTGCTGCGTGACCGCAGCGGCATCCCCCTCGGGCCCGACCACGAGGCGGAGCAGCAGGTGAGCCCCATCCGCGGGCTCTCGAAGGTCTGATCCGCCCCGGCGCCGACCCGCCGCCGCGACCCCGGCGTCCGTCCCGGCGCCGGGGTCGCGGCGACGGCGCCGGCCGTGTGAGCGGCGGCCCCCACCTGAGGGGTACCACCGGTAAGTGGTCCTGCGCAGCGGCAGTGCTTCTAGGACGACTTGATCTGCCCAGGAGCACTTACCGACAGAGTGCAGAGGCGGCTCGGGGCGTAGGAACACTGACCGGCCGGGGGCTGCGCCCCGCTCGCCGCACAGGAGCACGGACCGGCCGGGGGCTGCGCCCCGCTCGCCGCACAGGAGCACGGACCGGCCGGGGGCTGCGCCCCGCTCGCCGCACAGGAGCACGGACCGGCCGGGGGCTGCGCCCCGCTCGCCGCACAGGAGCACGGAC
>NZ_BAABBA010000008.1:0-111638 GCF_039537705.1 Georgenia daeguensis | reverse complement strand
CGGACCGGCCGGGCGTCTACGCAACCTGCGGTGCGGTCGTCCGGGGGCGTGTCAGCTGTTCGCGCGCAGGATCTCGTCCTGGTAGGGCGCGACGACGGACCGGGAGACCCGGAGGTCGAGCAGCAGGAACGGGCGCTCGGCCGCGGGGCGTGCCGCCCACGGCGCCAGCGCGTCGAGGTCCTCGAGCGTGCGGACGACGAGGCCCTCGGCGCCGACGGCGGCGGCGAGCGCGGCGAAGTCGACGTCGGGGATGAGCATCGGCTCCCGCGTCAGGCCCTTGCGCCCGTAGACGTGCACCTCGGCCCCGTACGCAGCGTCGTTCCACACGACGGCGAGGCCGCGGCCGCCGGCGACCCGCACGGCCGACTCGAGGTCCGCCAGCGCCATCAGCCCACCGCCGTCGCCGGTCGTGAGCACGACGGTCGACCCGGGCCGGGCGAGCGCGGCCCCCAGCACGCTGGGGAAGCCGAGCCCGATGGCCTGGAACGCGGTGCCGACCATGATCATGCGGTCCGGCGAGGCCACCGGCCAGTACATGTTCGCCCAGCCGATGAAGTGCCCGCCGTCGGAGACGACGACGCGGTCCTCGGGCAACAGCTCGCCGATGCGGGCGGCCGCCGAGCGCGGGTCGAGGCGTCCGTCCGGGGCGGTCCCACGGCCGGTGTCGTACCGGCGCGCGGCGAGGACGTCGACCGACTCGCGCCACCCGCTCGGGGTGGCGTCCGCGAGCTCGGTGACCACCGCCGCCGCGACCTCCGCGGCGTCCCCGCGCACGTACCCGCCGACGTGCGGATGCGTCGCCGCGGGGGCGACGTCGATCTGGAAGACGCGGGTGCCGGGGGCGAAGAGCTCGCCGAAGCGCATCGTGAACTGGTTGAGGGACGACCCGACGACGACGGCGACGTCGGCCTCCCGCACCAGCTCCATCGCGCCCGCGGCGCCGAACCCGCCGGCGACGCCGAGGTCGAACTCCGGGCGGGGGAAGACCCCGCGCCCGAGCGCCGTGGTCGCGGTGAGCGCACCGGTGGCGTCGGCCAGCGCCCCGAGCGCCCCGCCTGCTCCCGCGACCCATGCGCCCCGGCCGGCGAGGAGCAGCGGCCGCCGGGCCGAGGCGAGCGCGGCCGCGATCTCGCGCACCATCGCGGCGGCGAACGGCCCGCCCGGCACGAGCGGCGCCGGCAGGCGCGGGGCCGGGAGCTCGGGCACGGGGCCGGCGTCGAGCGCGGCGACGTCGTAGGGGATCGCCAGCACCGTAGGGACGCGGTAGGTCAGCGCGTGCTCGACGGCGATGACCGTCGTGGCGGCGGCGTCCGTGCGCCCGGCGGTGTAGGTGCGCGCCCCGACGGCCGAGGCCATCGCGATCTGGTCCACGTCCCACGGGCGGGGCCCCGACGTCGGCTCGTCGCCGACGACGAGCACGAGCGGCACGTGCGCCTGCACGGCCTCGGCGAGCGCGGTGAGGGTGTTGGTGAAGCCGGCGCCGTACGTCGTCGTGGCCGCGGCGAGCCGGCCGGACGCCCGGTGGAAGGCGTCGGCGGCGACGACGCCGCCCGCCTCGTGCCGCACCGCGGTGAACCGGGCGCCCGTCTGGCGCTCCAGGGCGTCGAGGAAGTAGGCGTTGCCGTTACCCATGACCCCGAAGACGTGGTCGACGTGGGCGGCGAGGGTGACGGCGACGTGGGCGGAAACCGTGGGCATGGCGAAGGCGTCTCCGGGGCTGGCGGCGAGGAACCGTGCGGCGTCCCGCGGCCGGGCGCCTGGCGACTGTGCCGGGTCCCGGGCGCCGCGGACGAACGCACCGGGAGCTCATGCTAGCGGCGCGGGTGGCGCCCGGGTCGCGACCCTCAGCCGCCCAGCGCGTCGCGGATCGAGGCCGCGCTCGCGGCCAGCCGGGCCCCGATCGCGGGCGCCTCGTGCGCGCTCGCGACGTAGACGACGGCGATGGCGGCCGGGTCCCGCCCGCGCAGGCGCAGCGGCACCGCCACCGAACGCACGCTGGGGATCACCTCGTCGTGGCTCTGGACGTAGCCGCGGACCGCGGTCGCCATCGCCTCCTCCGCCAGCCGCTCGGAGACGTCCGACGGCCACTGGTGCCGGGGGAGCACCGAGAGGATCGCCTTGCCCGGCGCACCGACGGTCACCGGGTGCCGGGTGCCCGGCCGCTGGGCCACCGGGGCGGCCGCGTGCCGGGGCTCGACGCTGGTCAGCGTGACGCACTCGTCGTGGTCGAGCACGGCGAGGAAGCAGGTCATGCCGAGCTCGTTGGCGACGGTGGTGAGCTCGGGCAGCGCCTCGGCCTGGAGGTCGGGCGCGACGCCGGCGGCGAGCGCGGCCATCCGGGCGCCGAGGGCGACCCGGCCGGTGGAGTCCCGGCCGACGAGACCGTGGTGCTCGAGGGTGCGCAGCAGCCGGTAGGCGATCGAGCGGTGGACGTCGAGGCGGTCGGCGATCTCGTCGATCGTCAGCGGCTCCCGCGCGTCGGCGAGCAGCTCGAGGATCTGGATCCCGCGGCTCAGCGTCTGCGACGCCGGCACGCTCGTCGGGCTCCGCCCCGGCGGTCGAGAGGTCATCGAGGGCCCGTCCGGAGGGTGTTGCGCACGCCACAAGCCATCGTATACGATCCGTTCCATAGTTGAACTGCGTGTTCGAAAGTAGAACACGTGGGCCCGGTCGACAAGACCTCGACACCGATGTCCGAGGAGGCACACATGCAGTTCCACCACCACGGGTACGTCTCGGGCGACCCCCGCACCCAGCCGGCGGCCGGGGTCGGTCTCGACCGCCCGGACGAGCTTCCCGACGAGGTCGACGTCCTCATCGTCGGCTCGGGCCCCGCAGGGATGATCGCCGCGGCCCAGCTCTCGCAGTTCCCGGACATCACGACGCGCATCGTGGAACGCCGGGGCGCGCGCCTCGAGATCGGCCAGGCCGACGGCATCCAGGCGCGCAGCGTCGAGACCTTCCAGGCCTTCGGGTTCGCCGGGCGCATCATCGACGAGGCCTACCGGATCACCGAGATGAGCTTCTGGCGTCCCGACCCGGACGACCCGTCGCGGATCGTCCGCGGTGAGCGCCCGCCGGACGACCCCGCGGGCATCAGCGAGTTCCCGCACCTCATCGTCAACCAGGCGCGTGTGCTCGACTACTTCGCCGAGTTCATGGCGAGCTCGCCGGCCCGGATGAAGCCGGACTACGGCTACGAGTTCCGCGGCCTGGAGGTCGCCGGCGAGGGCGAGCACCCCGTCACCGTCACCCTCGTCCGCACGGCCGGGGAGGACGCGGGGCAGGAGAAGGTGGTGCGCGCCAAGTACGTGCTCGGTGCCGACGGCGCCCACAGCGGGGTGCGGCACTCCATCGGCTGCACGATGAAGGGCGACCAGGCGTTCCACGCCTGGGGCGTCATGGACGTGCTGGCGGTCACCGACTTCCCGGACATCCGCACCAAGTGCGCCATCCAGTCAGGGTCGGGCGGCAACATCCTCCACATCCCCCGCGAGGGCGGCTACCTGTTCCGCATGTACGTCGACCTCGGCGAGGTGAACCCGGACGACCGTGGGGCGGTGCGTAGGACGACGATCGAGCAGATCATCGCGAAGGCGAACGAGATCCTGCACCCCTACACCCTCGACGTGCGCAACGTCGCCTGGCACAGCGTGTACGAGGTGGCCCACCGCGTGACCGACCGCTTCGACGACGTGCCGCTCGAGGAGATCGGCACGCGCAACCCGCGCGTCTTCATCGCCGGCGACGCCTGCCACACCCACAGCGCCAAGGCCGGCCAGGGCATGAACGTCTCCATGCAGGACGGCTTCAACCTGGGCTGGAAGCTGGGCTACGTGCTGTCGGGCCGGAGCCCGGAGAGCCTGCTGGCGACGTACTCCGCCGAGCGGCAGGTCATCGCGCAGCAGCTGATCGACTTCGACAAGGAGTGGTCGACGCTCATGGCGAAGCGGCCGGAGGAGTTCGCCGACCCCGCGGAGCTCGCCGACTTCTACGTCCGCACCGCCGAGTTTCCCTCCGGCTTCATGACGCAGTACCCGCCGTCGATGCTCGTGGCGGAGCCGACCCACCAGGGCCTCGCCACCGGGTTCCCCGTGGGGAAGCGCTTCAAGTCCGCCCGCGTGGTCCGCGTGGCCGACGCGAACCCCCTCCACCTGGGCCACCAGCACCGGGCGGACGGCAGGTGGCGCGTGTACGCGTTCGCCGACGCCGCCGCCCCCGGCGAGCCGTCGGCGCTGACGGACTGGGCCGAGTGGATGGCGAGCTCGCCGGACTCCCCGGTCCTGGCCCACACCCCGGAGGGTGCCGAACGCGACAGCGTCCTGGAGGTGAAGGTCGTCTTCCAGCAGGGGCACGGCGACGTCGACATCTCCCGGGTTCCCGAGCTGTTCCTGCCCCGCAGCGGACCGTTCCAGCTCGTCGACTACGAGAAGGTCTTCGCCGCACACCCGGAGGAGGACATCTTCGACGTGCGCGGTCTCGACCGCGCCGGGTGCGTCGTCGTGGTCCGGCCCGACCAGTACGTCGCGGCGGTCCTCCCGCTCGACGCGACGGCGGAGCTCGCCGCGTTCTTCCGGCAGCATCTGCTGGTGACGAACCGCCAGCCCGTGGCGTAGACCTGGAAGGGCGACGACCACGGCTTCCGAGACGACGAAGGAGTCCCATGAGTGAGAACCGCGAGACCGAGCTGCTGGCGAAGGTGCCGGACCGCCTCTTCATCGGCGGGACCTGGCGCGACGCCGAGGAGGGGAGGACCCTCAGCGTCTACGACCCCGCGACCGGCGACCGGGTGAAGACGATCGCGGACGCCTCGCCCGCCGACGGTCTCGCGGCGCTGGACGCCGCCTCCGAGGCCTTCCCGGCCTGGGCTGCCACGCCGGCGCGCGAGCGCGGGGAGATTCTGCGCCGCGCCTTCGACCTCCTGCAGGAGCGCAAGGAGGAGTTCGCCCTCCTCATGACGATCGAGATGGGCAAGCCGCTCGCCGAGGCGCGCGGCGAGGTCGCCTACGGCGGCGAGTTCGTCCGATGGTTCAGCGAGGAGGCCTCCCGCATCCAGGGCCGCTACGGGCCGAACCCGGAGGGCAGCGGCCGGATGGTCGTGTCGCAGCACCCGGTGGGGCCGTGCTTCCTCATCACGCCGTGGAACTTCCCGCTCGCCATGGCAACCCGCAAGATCGCCCCGGCCCTCGCGGCCGGGTGCACGGTGATCATCAAGCCCGCCGAGCTCACACCGCTGACCACGCTGTACTTCGCGAAACTCCTTGAGGACGCCGGGGTCCCGGCCGGCGTCGTCAACGTCTTCACCACCTCGACGTCGGGAGCCGTGTCCGAGCCGATCATCCGCGACCGGCGCCTGCGCAAGCTCTCGTTCACCGGGTCGACGCCGGTCGGCCAGCGCCTCCTCGAGCAGGCGGCCCAGGGGGTGCTGCGCACCTCGATGGAGCTCGGCGGCAACGCGCCGTTCGTCGTCTTCGAGGACGCCGACCTCGACAAGGCCGTGGACGGCGCGATCGCGGCGAAGTTCCGCAACATCGGGCAGGCGTGCACGGCCGCGAACCGGTTCATCGTCCACCGCGACGTCGCCGACGAGTTCGCCCGGCGGGTCACCGAGCGCGTGGAGAGCTTCACGATCGGGCGGGGCACCGAGGACGGCGTGACGATCGGTCCGCTCATCAACTCCGACGCGGTCGAGAAGGCCGCCGCCCTGGTGGGTGACGCGGTGCAGCGCGGCGCGAGCCTGCGCACCGGCGGCAGCGCGGTCGACGGGCCCGGGACGTTCTACGAGCCGACGGTCATCACCGACGTGCGCCCGGGCAGCGACATCCTGCACGAGGAGATCTTCGGGCCGGTGCTCGCCGTCGTCCCGTTCGAGACCGAGGACGAGGCGGTCCGCATCGCGAACGACACCGAGTACGGGCTGGTCTCCTACGTCTACACCGAGAACCTCGCGCGCGGACAACGCATGATCGAGCGGCTCGAGACGGGGATGATGGGCCTGAACGTCGGCGTCGTCTCCAACGCCGCGGCGCCGTTCGGGGGGTGGAAGATGTCCGGCCTGGGCCGCGAGGGCGGGGCCGAGGGCATCCACGAGTACCTGCAGACCAAGTACACGCTCACGCCGAACCCGTTCTGAGCCCTTCCAGTCTGGGTGCAGCCGGGCCCTGGGCGCTCCTTGGCGTCCAGGGCCCGGTCACCTCGCGGGCTCCGTCCGCCTGATGTTGGTCCAGCCCGTCCAGCCGCGCTCCTCCAGGAGCTCGAGCAGGCGCGGCGCGCACGGGAAGGACTCGAGGAACGCCGTGTCGAGCAGCGCGACGAGGTCGTCGCTGACCGGGTGCTCCTCCTCCAGGCCCGCGTTCTCGGCCGCCGCGGCCTCGATGAAGGCGGCCACCCGGTCGGCGAGCGCCGGCATCCGCGGGTCCTCCGGCGGGCAGTCGGCGAGCTCCCCGATGTCGAGATACAGGCGGCGCAGCGTCGGGTGCTCGATCTGCATGTGCTTGATGGACATGAGGGCCGGCACCGCGTCCGGCATCTGGGCCGCGATCAGGATCCAGCTGTCGCGCTCGACCTCGATCAGCCGGTCCCGGAACCCGAGCTCGCGCATCCGGTCGAGGTAGGCGACGACCTCGGGCGGCAGCGCCAGGCTGTCCCCGGCCGCGAGCTTGGCGATCCGCTCCCGGTGACGTTGGCGCTCCCGGATCTCGGCGCGCAGGCGGCGGTCGATGTCCTCGACCGCCGCCGCGAACTCCGAGGCACCCGCCGCCAGCAGCTCACGCACCCGCGACAGCGGTACACCGGCATCGGCGAGGGTGCGAATCTTGACCAGCTCGACCACCGCGGCCGCGTCGTAGCGCCGGTACCCGGAGTGGTCGCGCCCGGGCTCGGGCAGCAACCCCTTGGCGTGGTAGTGGCGGACCGCGCGTACCGTCACGCCGGCGTACGACGCGAGCTGGCTGATCGTCAGCATGGCCCTACTCTGCGAGCTTCCTGGTTCCCGCGCACCGTTCCCACGCGGGTCTTCACGCGATCTTGCCGCGGTAGGTGCGCATCGCCAGCGCCCAGGCGACGAGCAGCAGACCGACGCACCAGGCGAGGGCGAGCCAACCGTCGTCGCCGAGGGGCTGCTCGGCGTAGAGGTTGCGGATGGTGTTCACGATCGAGGTGACCGGCTGGTGCTCGGCGAACCAGCGCACCGGGCCTGGCATGCCGGAGGTGGGCACGAAGGCCGAGCTGATGAACGGCAGGAAGATCAGCGGGTAGGAGAATCCGCTCACGCCGTCCACCGACCTCGCGGTCAGCCCGGGGATCACGGCCAGCCAGGTCAGCGCCAGGGTGAACAGCACCATGATCCCCAGGACCGCGAGCCAGGCGAGCACCCCGGCACCGGAGCGGAAGCCCATCGCCACCGCGACGAGCACGACGATCACGAGTGAGGTCAGGTTCGCCACGACCGAGGTCAGCACGTGGCTCCACAGCACGGCCGACCGGGCGATCGGCATCGACTGGAACCGCTCGAAAATGCCGCCCGAGACGTCGGTGAAGAGCCGGAAGGCGGTGTACGCGATCCCGGAGGCGACGGTGATGAGCAGGATGCCGGGCAGCAGGTAGTTGACGTACGTGCCGCCGCCGACGTCGATCGCGCCGCCGAAGACGTAGACGAACAGCAGCAGCATGGCGACCGGCGTGACGGCCGTGGTGATGATCGTGTCCGGGCTGCGCAGGATGTGACGCAGCGACCGCTTGAGCAGGACGGCGGTGTGGAACGAGAAGTCGGTCATCTGGGGATCCTTGCTAGCGGGGACCGTCGTGGCCGACGATCGCGAGGAAGATGTCTTCGAGGGTCGGTTGCTTCTCCACGTGCTCGACCTGGATGGGCGGGAGCAGCTGCTTGAGCTCGGCGAGCGTGCCGTCGGCGATGATCCGGCCCTCGTGGAGGACGGCGATCCGGTCCGCGAGGTGCTCGGCCTCGTCGAGGTACTGGGTGGTGAGCAGCACCGTGGTGCCCTGACCGGCGAGCTCTCGGACCGTCCTCCAGACCTCGATCCGCGACTGGGGGTCGAGCCCCGTCGTCGGCTCGTCGAGGAAGAGCACGGGCGGGTCGCCGATGAGGCTCATCGCGATGTCGAGACGGCGGCGCATGCCGCCGGAGTAGGTGGCCGCCCTCCGCCCGGCCGCGTCGGCCAGCCCGAAGCGGGTGAGCAGGTCGTCCGCGATCCGGCCGGGATCTCTGAGACGTCGCAGCTGCGCGACCAGCACGAGGTTCTCCCGCCCGGTGAGGATCTCGTCGACGGCGGAGAACTGTCCGGTGAGGCTGATCGACTCGCGCACCTTCGCCGGCTGGGTGGCGACGTCGTGACCGTTGACGACGGCGGTCCCGCCGTCGGCCGTGAGCAGCGTGGACAGGATCCTCACCGCGGTGGTCTTGCCGGCGCCGTTGGAGCCGAGCAGGGCGACGACAGTCCCCGCGGGGACGCTCAGGTCGACGCCCCTGAGCACCGCGTGGTCGCCGTAGGACTTGGTGAGTCCGACGGTCTCGATGGCTGGTTGTGGGGTCATGGCGCAAGCCTGCAGCCCTGACCCTGCGTCAAGGTCAAGCCCTGACCCGGTCGGCTCCGCCGGGGCCCGCAAGGCCGTGCGGGGCGGGCCCACGGGCGCGGAGCCGGGGTCAGGCGGTGAGGTGCGCCTCGAGCAGGTCCGCCGCCGCGCGGGTCCCGCCGAGGGCGCGAAGCTCCGCGCCGAGCCGGGCGGCGACGGCGCGGTAGCCCGGGTCGGCCGACACGCGGCGGTAGGCGTCTGCGATCGCGCCCGGGCGCGGCGTGCCCGTGCGCAGGTCGATCCCGGCGCCGAGCCAGCCGATCCGGGCGGCGACCTCCGGCTTGTCCAGGTCGCCCCCGGCGACGATCAGCGGGACGTCGTGACGCAGCGCCTGCAGCACCCCGCCGAAGCCGCCGTTGGTGACGACCACGGAGGTGCGCGGGAGCAGGTGCGGGTACGGCACCATCGGCGCGACCCGCGCGTTCGCGGGGACCGGGCCGGGCAGCGGGTCGGTGCGATGACCCAGCCCCACCACGACGAGCACGTCCTGGCCGGCGAGGGCCTCCAGCGTCGGCAGGATCAGGTCGCGCGGGTCCACGTTCGCCGTTCCCTGGGTCACGTGCACCACCGGGACCGTCGCACCGACGACGTCGGCCCACCAGTCCGGCAGCGCCGCGTCGTCGTCGGCGGCGGGCGCGCCGTCGTCGGTCAGGTCGCCGACGAACCGGAGGTGTGCGGGCAGGTCGGTGCGGGGGTAGTCCAGTCCCGGGGCGCCGGCTCCGACGACGAGCTGGGGGGAGTACCACATGGTCGCGAAGGTCTCGCGGTCGGGGGCCAGGCCCGCCGCGCGGCGGGTGTGCTGGTAGCGCCGCGTCAGGGCGGCCGTCCCGGCTCCCGCGACGGCGCCGAGCACCGTGTCCCGTACCCTGCCCGCCGTCCCGTGGGCGGGGAGGAGGCCCAGACCGGTCGGGGGGATGCCCTTGCCGGGCAGCCACAGCGCGATCGGGGAGACGCTCGCCCACCGTGAACCGAGGTGCTCGGCCGCGAACCGGGTGCCCAGCGCCATCGGGTCGCCCGCGAGCAGTTCCCACGGCTGGCGGTCGTTGGCGGCGAGCAGGTCGGTGCACTGGGCCGGGGCGGTGCCCAGGAAGAGGTCCTCCAGATTGACCAGGACCTGCCTGAAGCCCTTCCTCTCGCGCATGCGGGGGAACGTGGCGGCGTAGTCGCGCTCGTCGAAGTCGGGCGCCGCCTGCCAGGGGACGGTCCGCGCGCCGACCTGCTCGAACATGCCGGTGCAGGACCTGCCGGTGAAGACGCGGACGTCGTGCCCGCGCCGGACGAGCTCGGCGGCGACCGCCCGGATCGGCCGGGCGTGCCCGGCGAACGGCATCGCCGTCATCAGGATCGAGGCCACGAGCCGAGTCTTCCAGGGTGAACCGCCCGCGGGGCGATCCGTGGGGCGGCCGTTCTGATCGAGAAGACCGGGCCGTCGGGGCGGCGGAGCCACCGCCGCCCCGTGTCCGGTCGGCCGAGGGGGTCGGGGCAGCGGGGCGGTCCCCGCGCCGGTGGACCGCTCCTCGCTCGGGCTGAGTCCATCGTGAGCCGTTCGTCCGGTCGTGCCGTTCGGTCGTCAACGCCACCGTAGGCGTCAGACAGTAACCGGACAAGGGTGAAAAGGGGTTAGTCGGGCGGAGCGTTCGTCTAACCTGGTACCGATGCGGGCCGGTGAGGATGGACGCCGACGACGCAGGCCGACGAGCGGAGGTGTCCGATGGCTGCGAGGACGGTCGGCGGCCTGACGCTCCCCGTGCCGGTGGCGGGGCACCCCGCCCTCGAGCTGTGCAACACGCGGGCGAACTGGACCTCGCCCGACTACCGCGAGTACCTGGTGAGCTTCGCCCACGCCGTCACCCTCGCCGTCGACCGCGGCCTGATGGGCACGGCGACCGCCCGCGAGGTCGCCGCGCTGGCGGCGACCGAGCCGGACGCGGCGGAGGCCGCCCTCGGCCGGGTGCTGACGCTCCGGCGCGACCTCTACGCCGTCCTCACCGACCCCCAGCCCGGGGCCGCGGCCCGGCGCCTCGACCGGACGATGCTGGCCGCCCGCCGTCGTCGTCACCTCGTGGGACGGGACGGCTCCGGGCTGCCGGCCTGGAGCCAGGTGGTCGATCTCGACACCCCGCTCGACGTGTTCGCGCGGGCCGCCGAGGACCTGCTCACCTCGGACGCCGGGGAGCACGTCCGCGCTTGCGCGGGCACCGGGTGCGGGTGGCTGTTCACCGACCCCACCCACCGTCGCCGCTGGTGCAGCATGCAGTGGTGCGGGAACCGCGAGAAGGCTCGCCGCCACGCGGCGCGCACCGCACGCGGGCGGACGGCGACCTGACAGGCTGGACGCCATGACGGAGCACATCATCACGGCCACCGAGAAGCGCCCGGTCGGCGGGGTCCTGAGCGGACGGCTGGGCATCACCTTCAGCGAGCTCGGCGCCGAGCGTGCCGTGGCGTCGATGCCGGTGGAGGGCAACACGCAGAGCCACGGGATCCTGCACGGCGGCGCCTCCGCGGCCCTGGCCGAGACGGTCGCCTCGGTGGCCGCCAACCTCCACGCGGGGGAGGGTCGCGTGGCGTTCGGCGTCGAGCTGAACGCCAGCCACCACCGCAGCGCCGCCGCCGGCACGGTCACGGCCGTGGCGACCGCCCTGCATCTGGGCCGCACGCTGGCGAGCTACGAGATCGTCGTCACGGACGACCGCGGACGCCGGCTGTGCACCGCACGGCTGACCTGCGCGGTGCTCGAGGACCGGCGCGGCACCGCCTAGCGCGAGGACCCTCGTGCGGGCCCGCGAGAGGCGCCGCCGGCTGACCGGCGCGAGGCACCGCCCGCTGACCGGCGCGAGGCGCCGCCCGCCGACCGGCGCGAGGCGCCGCCCGCCGACCCGGGTGGGGAGCCGCTCGCTGAGGACGCCGGCGCGTCGGCTCCCGGCGAGAGCATGACCCGCCTGCCGGTGCGGCAGAGGTGCTCGGGGCCGAGGACGGCCACGACGGTCAGGGCGGCGGTCAGCGTGATCGCCGTGACGGCCCACGGGGCGGAGCCGAAGGCCCCCGTCACGTTCGCGACGCCGTGGAGGACGACGACGACGAGCAGGCTGCCACGCGCGCTGTTGAAGACCCAGGTGTAGAGGACCGCCTCGGCGACGACCCAGACCGTGTACAGCACCAGGGGATAGGTGGACATCGTCGGGTCTCCGCCGAGGAGTAACGGCAGGTGCCACAGCGCCCACAGCACCCCGACCACGAGACTGGACGTCAGCGCGCTGTGCCTGGCCTGCAGGGCGGGAAGAGCGAACCCGCGCCAGCCCACCTCCTCGGGAACAGCAGCCAGGAGGTAGCGCACCAGGGCCAGGGCGAGGACGGGCACGGTGCCCAGGGCCGCCAGCTCCTCCTCGAGGGATCCGCGCAGCACGACGGCGAGCAGCAGGATCGCGGGGAAGAGCGCGGCGGCGACGACGAACCACCGGACCCCCACCCGCCACCGCAGCAGCGGGCGGAGCAGCGTGTCCGTCGCGGCCGTGCCGAGCAGGACACGCATCACCACCCACGCCGCGACGCCGGGACCCAGTCCGCCGAGGAAGAACAGGCCCGGGACATCGAGCTGGATCAGCCCCCTGTTGTGCGCGGCCATCGGCCACCAGCCGAGCCAGGTGAGGGCGAACGCCAGCACGTAGAACGCCAGCACGGGCCGCCGCCGGACCCAGCTCTTCAGGGCCACCACGCTCGCCCCTTCGTCAGCACGTCATCCGTCACGCCCCGCCGGAGGGAAGCACCTGGCACCCCGCGTCCCCTCACCGTCGCGCGTGCGGGCGCGCGAGCGCCAGGGGCCTTGGTCCTCTCTCGCCGGAGGACCGGAGGACCGGAGGACCGGAGGACCGGACGCCCGGACGACCGGACGACCTGCTAGGTGCCCGCGCGCGACCGGGCCTCCCGGATCGGCACGGCGTCACCGGGGCCGAACGGCAGCGAGGGGCGGTCCGGCTCGCGGGCCTCCAGCGGCTCGACCTCCGTGAGCTGCTCGTGGGAGAGGACGGCGAGGTCGTGGTACATCCGCGTGCCGTGCGCCTTCCATTCCAGCTCGGTGCCGGTGAGCTCCCGGACCACGCGCGCGGGCGATCCGAGTGCCAGGTGCGCGGCCGGTACCTCCATCTCCGCCGGCACGAGGGAGCCCGCGCCGACGAAGGCCCGCTCGCCGATCCGCGCGCCGTCCAGCAGCACGGCCCCGATGCCGATCAGCGCACCGGCACCGACCGTGCACCCGTGGAGCACCGCCGCGTGGCCGACGTGCCCGTCCTCGCCGACCTCGGTGGTGCGGCCGGGGAAGGTGTGCACGACGCACCCGTCCTGCACGTTCGACCCCGGCCCCAGGACGATGGCGCCGTGGTCGGCGCGCAGGGACGCGTGCGGCCCCACGTAGCTGCGCGGGCCGACCACGACGTCGCCAATCAGGACCGCGCTGGGGTGCACGTACGCCGTCGGGTCGACGACGGGCACCACCCCGGCGAACGCGTAGGCCGTCATCGGCAGCGGGTGGTGGTCATGGTCAGACCGCCGCCCTGACGCCGAGGCCGGCGGCCAGCCGGTCCGCGATGTCGCTGCGGAGCGCCTTCTTGTTGATCTTCCCGACCTTCGTCGTCGGCAGCTCGTCGGTGACCTCGAGGTGCTCCGGCCACTTGTACCGGGCCACCCCGGCGGCCTCCATCGCCCCGTGGACCTCCTGGAGGGTGAGGGTCGCGCCGTCGTGCGGGACGACGTACACGCACACGCGCTCGCCGAGGACGTCGTCGGGCATCGCGACGGCGGCCACGAGCCGGACCGCGGGGAGCTGGTAGACGAGGTTCTCGACCTCCTCGGCGGAGATCTTCTCGCCGCCGCGATTGATCATGTCCTTGTCCCGGCCCTCGACGATGAGGTTGCCCATCTCGTCCATGCGGCAGATGTCGCCGGAGCGGTACCAGCCGTCGGTGGTGAAGGCCCGGGCGTTCTGCTCCTCGGCGCGGTAGTAGCCGCGCAACGTGTACGGGCCCTGGGTGATCAGCGAGCCGGGCGTGCCCTGCGGCACCGGGTTGTCGTGCTCATCGACGAGGAGGACCTGATCGGCGGCCGACATCGGCCGGCCCTGGGTCGTGAAGATGACCTCCTCGGGGTCGTCGAGGCGGGTGTAGTTCAGCAGCCCCTCGGCCATGCCGAACACCTGCTGCAGGGTGCAGCCGAGCGTGCCGGGGACGCGGCGGGCGACGTCGTCGGCCAGCCGGGAACCGCCGACCTGCAGCACCCGCAGCGAGGCCAGCTGCCCCGTCCGGCTGGCCGCCTGCTCGTCGATCCACCGCTTGGCGACGGCGGGGACGACGGCGGTGTGGGTGACGCCCTCGCGCTCGATGGTGGCGAACGCCCGAGCCGGGGAGGGGCTGGGCAGCATGACGACCGTCCCGCCCACCAGCAGGGTGCCGAGCACGCCGGGGCAGGCGAGCGGGAAGTTGTGCGTGACGGGGATGCTCACGAGGTAGACGGTGTCGGCGTCGAAGCCGCAGACCTTCGTGGACTCCTTGGCGTTGAAGGCGTAGTCGTCGTGCGAGCGGGGGATCAGCTTCGGGATGCCGGTGGTGCCGCCGGAGAGGAGAAAGAGGGCGACGTCGGAGCTCGCCGGCTGCTCCGCGTCCCACCGGGCGCGGTGGGCGGCGGCCTCGGCGTCGTCCGCCGGTGCGGCGCACAGCGCCCGCAGGTCGACGGACCCCTCCGCGACGTGCTCGCCGGCGACGAGCAGGTGGCGCAGGCCCGGGTGCTCGGCCGCGAGGTCGAGGGCGAGCCGCTGGTGGTCGAAGTCCTTCAGGACGTCCGGCACCGCGACCGCGACGGCCTCGGCGTGGGCGACGAAGTAGGACATCTCGTGGCGCCGGTGCCCGGGCAGGGCCATCACCGGCACGATCCCGGCCCGGAAGCAGGCCATGGTGAGCACGACGAACTCCCACCCGTTGGGCAGCTGCACCACGATCCGGTCGCCCGACCCGATACCGAGGTCACGCAGCCGCGAGGCGGCGGCGTCGGCGCGGGCGACCAGCTCGGCGTACGTCAGCCGCACCTCCCCGTCGACGACGGCGGTCTCGCCCGCGTGGGCGTCGGCGGCGGCCCAGAGGTGGTGGCCCAGGCTCTCGCCCTCCCAGTACCCGGCGGCGGTGAACCGGTCGGCGAGCTCGGCGGGCCAGGGGACGATTCCTTCGGAGATGGGGCGAACCATCACGACTCCTTCGTGGTGACGACAGCGTCGAGGGCGACGAGCCCGCCGGCGGTGACTCGCAGCGGGTTGATCTCGACGTCCGCCAGGTGCGGGTCGTCGAGGAGGAGGGTGCCGAGCGCGCTGACGAGGTCGGCGAGCTCGGACCGGTCGAGGGCGGGCGAGCCGCGGAAGCCCTCCAGGAGGGCGCGCCCGGCCAGGTCGTCGGGCATGGTGGCGGCCTCGGCGGGGGAGAGCGGCGCGACGCGGAGGCTCACGTCCTGGAGCGCCTCCGCGACGGTGCCGCCGAGCCCGAGCAGGACCACGGGGCCGAAGACCGGGTCCCGGCGTGCGCCGAGGATGAGGTCGACGCCGGCGGGGGCCATGGCCTCCACGAGGAACCGGTCGGCGCCCGCGGCCCGCAGCGCGGCGAGGGCCTCGTCCAGCTCCGCGTGGCTGCGCACGCCCAGGCGGACGCCGCCGATCTCGGTCTTGTGCAGCACGGCGGCGTCCAGCAGCTTGACGGCGACGGGGCCGCCGATCTCGTCCAGGGCGGCGTGCGCCTCGGCGTCGGAGCCGCACGCGCGGCGCGCCATGGTGGCGAACCCGAGGTGCTCCAGCAGCGACTTCGCCTCGTCCTCGTCCCAGGCCGGGCGCGCGACGGCGGCGCGGGAGGTCGCCGGCCCGTCCGGTCCGTCGTCGGTCCTGGCCGCTCCGTCCCCGACCAGCCCGGCGCCGAAGCGGGGTCCGGCGTCCTGACGGGCGTGCTGGCGGCGGGCGTCCTCGACCAGCGCGGCGACGCCGGTGGCCAGCGCGGTCGGGGCGCCGTACGCGGCGACGCCCGCAGCGTGGAGCCGGCGGCGGATCGCGCGGACCTCCTCCGGCGCACCCCCCACGCCGACGAGCGTGGGCACGGCCCTGCCGGTGGAGGCGGCCGGGACCGTGGCGGCCAGGTCGATGCTGTCCGGCTCCGTGAGGGCGTAGGTGGCGACGGCGTCCACGGCCGGGTCTGCGGCGACGGTCTCGAGCACGGCGCCGAACGTCTCGCCCGGGCGGCCGGTGTCCACGGGGTTGCGCTGGTAGGTCAGTGGGGGCAGCAGCTCGCCGAGCCGCGCGACCGTCGCGTCCGCCAAGGGCGGCACGGCGACCCCGTGCCCGCGGAGGCTGTCCATGAGCATCAGACCGGGGCCGGCCTGCGCCGTCACGATGCCGACGCCGGGGTCGGACGCCGGCGCGAGGCGGGTGTGGGAGAGCGCGGCGACGGCGTCGACGAGCTGCTGCTCGTCGTCCACGAGCACCGCGCCCGCCTGGCGCAGCGCCGCGCGCGTGGTCCGCCAGGAGGTGGCGAGGGCGCCGGTGTGGGACTGCGCGAACTCGGCGACGTCGTTGCGGCCCACCACGAGCGCGACCACGGGCACCCGCTCGGTCAGCGCCCGGACGGACTCCACGAGGCGTCGGCCGTCCGCGACCGACTCCACGTGCAGCGCCACCACGCGGGTGGCCTCGTCGTCGCGGAGGTGGTCCAGGACGTCGGGGGCGGTGACGTCCGTGGCGTTGCCCAGCCCGACGGCGAGGCTGACGCCCAGGCCGGCCTCGGCGAGGAGGAAGGACAGGGCGTGGTTGATCCCGCCGGACGCCGCGACCACGGCGACCCCGCCGGCCGGCACGTCCCCGGCCGCAGGGACGAAGCTCGCGGTGAGCTTCTGGGCGGGGGAGAAGAACCCGGAGGTGTTCGGCCCGAGCAGCCGCACGCCGGTGCGGCGCGCAGCCTCGAGCAGGGCGGCCTGGTGGGCGGCGCCGGCCTCACCCGACTCGGCGAACCCGCCGGCGCAGACGAGGGCGGCCTTGGTGCCGGCCGCGGCGGCGTCCTCGACGGCGGAGGCGCAGGCCGCGGCGGGCACGCACAGGACCGCGAGGTCCAGCGGGGCGCCGAGGGCCTGCGAGGCCGCCTCGACGGAGGCGTGCAGGCCGGCGCCGGGATCGGGGTTGCGGGAGTTGACGAGCCCGAGGGCGCCGTCGAAGCTCCGCAGGGAGCGGGCCATGACGGCACCGAGCTTCCCGCCGGAGCGCGAGGCGCCGACGACGGCGACGCCGCGCGGGGAGAAGAGGGGGCGCAGGTCAGACACCGGTGCCTCCCGCGGTCGCGACGAGGTCGGCCCGGCCGGAGAGCACCAGGGTGGCGGCGCGGTCCTCGTCGGCCTGCTCCTCCACCAGGGCGACCGGCAGGCCGGCGGCGAGGCGGGCCTCCTCGGCGAGGAGCACCCGGGTGAGCGGCGTGCCGCCGTGCACCGCGACGAGCGCGGGCCGCTCGGCGCGGCAGGCCGCGACCGTGGCGGCGGCGCCGGCGACTCCGTCCTCGGAGTCCGGGGCGGCGAGCCACAGGGCCCACGGCTCGTCCCTCCCGATCGCCGGGGCGACGTCGGGGTGGCCCCCGCGGGCACCGTCGGCCGCCGGCCACTCCGTGAGCGGGACCAGGGCCCCGCCGCCGTCGGCCACGAAGCGCCGTCCGTCGCGCTCGACGATCCGCGCGGTGCGGCCCGGGAAGACGACGTCGCCCAGGTCGAGCGGGGTGCTGAGCGGGTCACTGCCGTGGCGCTCTCGCCACGCGGCGTCGACGGCGGCGATGAAGCCGGGGTCGCGGCGGGCGATCTTGGCCCGGCCGATGGACCGGCTCATGAAGTGGAACGCGAACTGCGTGGGGTCGAACGCGGAGTGGTACCGGCCGAAGTGCTCCCACCAGGACAGGCTGGGGCGGGCCGAGCCCTGGATCTTCTCCACCGACGGACGGGCCGCCGCCTCGTACGCGGCCAGGGCCTGCTCGACGTCGTCGTGCTCGGCGACGGCGCGGGCGAACTCGATCGCGTCCTCCATCGCCATCTTGGTGCCGGAGCCGACCGAGAAGTGCGCGGTGTGAGCGGAGTCGCCGAGCAGGGCGACCCGGCCCGCGTGCCAGGAGGCGGCCCGGCGGGTGCGGAAGTTCCCCCAGCGGGAGTTGTTGACCAGCAGCGGCTGCCCGTCGATCTCGTCGGCGAAGAGCTTCTCGAGGTACTTCCGGCTCTTCTCGTCGCTCGGCCCGGGGGGCTGGGTGACGTCGAACTGGTCCAGGCCGGCGCGGCGCCAGGTCTCCTCGTCCGTCTCGACGATGAAGGTGCTGACGTCCTCGGAGATCGGGTAGCCGTGGACGGCGAAGACGCCGTGCGGACCCTCCTTGTGGACGAACGTCAGCCCTTCGAACATGTAGGAGGTGCCGAACCAGATGAACTTCGCGCTCGCCTGGACCGCCGAGGGCCCGAACTGGTCGGCGAAGCGCTCGCGGGCGCGGGAGTTGGCGCCGTCGGAGGCGACGACGAGGTCGTGGTCGGCGAGCAGCTCGTCGACGTCGGCCTCGCTCTCGAAGCGCAGGTCCACACCCTCCGCGCGGGCCCGGTCCTGCAGGAGCAGCAGCAGCGTCTTGCGGGAGATGGCCGCCATGCCGTTGCCGCCCACGGTGATCCGCTCGCCCTTGAGCCGGACCTCGATGTCCTCCCAGTGCGTGCCGTGCTCGCGCAGCGCGTCGATGAGCACCGGGTCGGCGTCGTTGATCTTCTTCAGGGTCGCGTCCGAGAAGACGACGCCGAAGCCGTAGGTGTCGTCGGCGCGGTTGCGCTCGTAGACGGTCACCTGGGCGTCCGGACGGCGCTGCTTGATGAGCGTCGCGGCGAAAAGCCCGCCGGGGCCGCCGCCGATGCAGGCTACTGAGAGCGACATGGGATCTCCTACGGTTCACGTCGTCGTGCGGCCACCGGGGGTGACCTGGTTCACCGAGTGTGTAACACCTCAGCGACGGGCGTCAAGCGAGTGAAGCAGAAATGTCGGGCGCGTCCGTGGTGGCGGTCCGCGGCACGGCCGGCCGGGCCGCGGCGTCGTCCCGTCGCGTGCCCGTCGCCTCGTCGATCGCGCGCTCCGCCGCGGGCCGCAGCAGCTCCGATACCTCCGTGAAGAGCTGGTACGCGTCGTGGCCGAGCCAGCGGGCCGGCAGCAGCTCGAGCGGCAGGGCGGGGTCGCGGAAGGGGAACTTGCGCCACTCTCGGAAGAGCTCGATCCGCTCCACGAGCGCCTCGTCCGGACCCACTCGGCCGGACCGGTACCGCGGCAGCTCCGCCCGGTAGCGCTCCAGGAACGTCAGGTAGTCAGAGTTGAGGGAGCCGAGGTCCCAGCAGCGCTCGGCCATGTCCCGGTCGGCCGGCAGCCCCTTGGACCGGGCGCGCAGCAGGTCGAGGCGGACGTCGGGCTCGTGCGCGAACTTCTCCTCCACGCGGGTCAGGCGATCGTGGGGCGAGATCCACGTCGACGCCGCCAGCGGGCCGAAGCCGAGCCATGCGAGCTCCTTGCGCAGCTCCTCGCGCGCCGACCGGGCGGTCTCCGGCACGTAGTAGATGACCATGTGCCACCACCCGTCCCAGCTGGTCCGCGGATCGCTGAAGATGCGTTCGCGACCCTCGTCGAGCACCTGCCAGCTGTGCTCGTTGAGGGCGTAGACGACCTCGCGGCCGTCCGTGCCGGGCCGCGTGTCGAGCCAGCCCTCCTTCTTCAGGCGTGACATCGTCACGCGGGCGGTCGAGGCGCCCACGCCGAACTTCTCCAGGAGCGCGACAAGATCGCGCAGCGGGGCGGCGCCTCCGCGGTACCTCAGGTAGCCGCCGAACAGGTCGACGACGATGGACCGCGGCTTCATCGCTGCTCCTTCATGTGACGTCTCACCACCCGTGGATGGTGCTCGGCGCCGTGCGGCGGTGCCGAATGTGATTCGATTGCTTGACGGTCGTCGGTCAGATGCCGTACACATTACCCGGTGTGAGGTGGTGCACACCACCGCCTCGCGCCGCAGGGTCTCGGCAGACGCCCGCACCACGAGCCAGCTCCTCACCGCGCGCCCGCACCACGAGCCAGTACCGAACCGTACGACCGCCCGCCGGGCGGCGATCCCCGAACCACCTCACCGCAGGAGACAACGATGTCAGCATCCTCCGCCGCGCTCGCGGGGCCCGGGTCCCGCAAGGGCCTCGTCGTCGTCGCGCTCGCCTTCGCAGCCATCGTGCTCGACGGGTACGACCTCATGGTCTACGGGGCCATGGTCCCCGCCCTCCTGGAGCACCCGACCTGGGAGCTCACCCCGGCCGACGTCGGCCTGATCGGCAGCTACGCCACCTTCGGCATGCTGGTCGGCGCCCTCGGCGTCGGCGCCCTGACGGACATCCTCGGCCGCCGGCGGATCATCATCGCCAGCATCATCTGGTTCAGCGTCGCGACCGCCGCCACCGCGATGGCCCCGACGCCCGAGCTCTTCGGCCTCTTCCGCCTGATCGCGGGCATCGGCCTCGGTGGCGTCATGCCCACCGCGATCGCTCTCACGGTCGAGTACGCCCCGCGTGGGAAGCAGCAGTTCTACAACGCGATGATGTTCGTCGGGTACTCCTTCGGTGGCGTCTTCGCCGCCCTGGCGGCGATGGCGCTGCTGGCGGACCACGGCTTCCGCGTGCTCCTCTGGCTCGGCGCCGCCCCCGCCCTGATCCTCGTGCCGCTCGTCTACCGTTACCTCCCTGAGTCGATGAGCTACCTCGCCGGCAAGGGGCGGACCGCCGAGGCCCAGGAGCTCGCCCGCGAGTACGGCGTCGAGCTCGAGGTCCGTTCCTCCGGCGGCTCGAAGAAGGCGCCGGGCGCCCTGCGTTTCCTGGTCACGGGCGGCAACCTCGGCCCGCTGGCCCTGTTCTCCGTGGCCTCCTTCTCGGGGCTGCTGCTCGTGTACGGCCTGAACACCTGGCTGCCGCAGATCATGCGCAGCGCCGGCTACCCGCTCGGCTCGTCCATCAGCTTCCTGCTGGTGCTCAACCTCGGTGCGATCGTCGGCAGCGTGGCCGCGGCCGCGCTCGCGGACAGGATGGGGTCGAAGTTCGCCGTCGGCCTGGCCTTCGGGGCCGCGGCGCTCACGCTGGTCGCGCTGAGCCTGCAGCCGCCGGCCGCCCTGCTGTACGTCTTCGTGGCGGTGGCCGGGCTCGGGTCGATCGGCACGCAGATCCTGGTCAACGGCTACGCCGCGGCGTTCTTCCCCGCCTGGGCCCGCGGCAGCGCGGTGGGCGTCACGCTCGGGATCGGCCGGATCGGCGCCGTCGTCGCCCCGATCATGGTCGGCCTGATCATGGAGTCCGAGCTGGGCTTCCGGTGGAACTTCTACTCCTTCATCATCCCCGCCGTTCTCGGCCTGATCGTGATCCTGGCCGTCCCGCGGCGCACGGCTGCGGCGCGTGCCGCGGCCGCCGTCGAGGGGGAAAAGGTCGCCACCTCGGCGCGCCACGCCTGAGCCGCTCCCGTCGACGGGCGCGCCACGCGCGGCGTGCTGCCTGACCGGCGCACAGGCCGAAGGGTCCGTACCGAGTACCGGTACGGACCCTTCGGCCTCCGTCGGAGCTGGTGAGGAGGAGCTTCCCGAGGCCCCACGTCTGGCACCGGCGAGCGGCGCTCCGCTCCCGAGGACCGCCGCTCGGGCGCCGGCCACGTCACCGCGGCGCCGTGGCCTAGGCTGCGCGACGCCGGTGGTCGGCGACGGCCGCCACGGTTCGGCGTCCCGGGCTGAAGGAGGCTCTCGTGGTCGGTGCGACGACGTCCGTCCGCGGCCCGGCCCGCGCGGCCAGGGCTGGGACTGGCGCGTCCCTGCTGGTGATCCTCGCCGGGATGGCGGGCGCCCTGCACGTCTGGAAGCTCGCACCGGCGCTGCCCGCGCTCTCGGAGGACCTCGGGCTGAGCCTCGTGCAGGGCGGCTTCCTGCTCGCCGTCGTCCAGGTGGCGGGGATGCTGCTCGGCGTGCCGGTCGGGATGGCCGGCGACCGGATCGGCCTGCGCCGCGCGCTGCTGCTCGGGCTGACGCTCCTGACCGCCGGCTCCGCCGCCGGCATCGGCTCGGCCGGGTACTGGCCGCTGCTCACCTCACGCGTGGTGGAGGGCGTCGGGTTCATGCTCGTCTCGATCTGCGCGCCCGCGCTCGTCCGACGGACGGCGCCGCCGGCGCGGGTGGCGCTGCTCACCGGGGTGTGGGGCTGTCACATGCCCCTCGCCGCCGTACTCTCTCTCCTGGTCGGCGGGCAGCTCGAGTGGCGTGCCTGGTGGGGCGCCGCGGCGCTGTTCTCCGGCCTCATGGCGGCAGCCGTCCTCGTCGCGGTCGAGCCCGACCCGGCCTCCGCCACGCCCGGGGGAGCGGCGGGGAGGTTGCGCGCCACGCTGCGCGCCCGGGGGCCGCTCCTCGTCGCGCTGATCTTCCTCCTCTACACGGCGCAGTGGAACGGGATCGTCCAGTTCCTCCCGACCATGTACGCCGACGCCGGCCGTGACGTCGGGAGCGCCGCGGCACTCGGCGCGCTGGTCGCGGGCGTCAACGCGGTCGGCAACCTCGGCGCCGGAGCGGCGCTGCACCGCGGAGCTCGCCCGCCGGTGCTGTGGGTGACGGGCTTCGCCGCGATGGGGCTGGCCGCCGTCGTCGCCTTCGGTGTGGCGCCGCTGCTCGGCCCGGACGTCGAGCTCGGCGTGCGGTACGGGGCGGTCCTGGTGTTCTCCGCCGTCGGCGGGGTGGTGCCCACGACGGTCGTCGCCGGTCTCATGAGAACCGCCCCGAGCGCCGCGGCGATGGGGACGGCTCTTGGCATGGGGCAGCAGCTCAACGCCCTCGGGCAGTTCGCCGGCCCGCCGGTGGTGGCCGCGGTCGCACAGGGGACGGGGACGTGGGACCTCACCTGGACCGTCACCGCGGCGTTCGCCGCGTGCGGGATCGCCGTCGCGTCGCAGGTCGCGCGACGGGCGCCGTCGGTCCTGCGCGGCTAGGGCCCGGCGGCCGGGGCCCGGCGGCGAGCCCCAGCGGCAAGGGCCCGGCGGCGAGGGCCCCGGCGCCGAGGCCCTGCGCCGAACCTGGGCGCCGACGCTCAGCGCACGATGCCGAAGGTGTCCTTGCGGTCGGCGTTCCAGTCGCCGACGAGCATCCGGTCCGTGGTCCGGCCGTACGTGAAGGTCGTGTCGGCGTTGCCGTAGGCGAGGGAGTTCTTGATCATGATCTGGTCCCCCCGCCGCACGGCGAGGGTGTCCTTGCCGTCGCCGTTCCAGTCGCCCGCGAACGCCTTGTCCGTGGCCCGGCCGTAGCTGACGACGAGCTGCGCATCGCCGGACCGGTTGTAGTTGTTGACATAGACCGTGCTTCCCCGCCGGACCGCGAGCGTGTCCTTGCCGTCGCCGTTCCAGTCGCCCACGAGCACCTCGTCGGTGGCCCGCCCGTAGTTGAAGACGAGGTCAGCGTTGCCGCCGCTGTTGCTGTTGCGGGCGTAGACCGTGATCCCGCGACGCACGGCCAGCGTGTCCTTGCCGTCGCCGTTCCAGTCACCGACGAGCACCTGGTCCGTGGACCGGCCGTAGATGAAGCTGAGGTCGGCGGGGCCGGTGGAGTTGGCGTTGCGCATCGCGTAGGCGGCCGAGCTGCGGGCCCCGACGGTCGTCCTGCGGTCGCCGTTCCAGTCCCCGGCGAGAATCGTCGAGCTGGTAGGGCCGTAGGAGAAGACGACGTCGGAGGCTGCGGTCAGGGCGTTGTTGAGGTAGACGGGGTGCAGCTGCGCCGTGGTGGGTTCCGCGGGTGCGGGCGCGGGCGCCGGTGCTGGGGCGGGCGCAGGTGCCGGCGCCGGCGCCGCGACGGGCGGGTGGGTCTTGTTGGCCACGGCCGTGCGCATGGCGGCGAGGCGACCGTAGATGTCCTTGCCGGGGCAGGCGGTGGCGGAGACGTCCATGTGGCCGAAGATCCGGGGCAGGTTCACTCCCGCTGCGAGGGCCGGGGTGCCGGGCGAGTAGATGCCGCTCCTGGTGGTGGCGTTGATGCCGGCGCGGCCGAACTGCCAGGCCAGCACGTTGGTCATGGCGTCGATGACGGCGGTCGGGGCGGCGATCGCGGTGTAGTCGCCCATGGCGGAGATGCCGACGGTGCCGCTGTTCACCGGGGCGGCGTGGGCGCCCTGGGTCATCATGCCGGCGGGCGCGGCCAGGGAGCCGGTGCGGCCCTCGTACACCCGGCCCCACTTGTCGACGAGGAAGTTGTAGCCGATGTCTCCCCAGCCGCGGGTGACCGCGTGGTACTGGTAGATGCCGCGCACCACGGAGGCCGCCTGGGTCTGGGTGTAGCTGTTCGTCCCCGCCGTGTGGTGCACGACGGCGGCGCGCAGCGCCCGGTAGGTGGGCCGCCACGTCATCTTGCTCTCGTCCGCGCCCCACCCGGCACGGGAGGTGATCGAGGGCCGGGGCGGGAGCACCGCGGTGCCCACCGGGGAGGCCGCGACGCTGGCGCCGACGAGCCCGGCGGGAATCACCGAGCTGGAGCCCGGTGCGGCGGGGGCGACGGTCGGCACGGGGATCGGGGTGCTCTCGGTGCCTGCTGCGGCGGGGGCCGGGGCGGGGGTCTGCAGGTCCTCGGAGGACAGGACCGTGATGGCGAGGTTGTCAGGCAGGGCCGACGCCGACCCGGTGATGCGCACCTGGATCGTCTGCGCGCCGCCGGTGATGAACGGGTCGGTGCCGGCGGCAGCCTCGGCGCCGCTCGTGCCCTCCTCGTGGGAGGTCTCGTCCCACTCCGACCAGACGCCGTCCTCCTCCACCCGGACGAAGACCTGCGCGTCCGCGGCGAGCTCCTGCCCGGCCTCCCACGTCAGGCCCGCGACGAGGAACTCGTCGGTGGGGATCGGCTGCGTCAGCACGGCGTCCGTGCTGACGACGGCCGTGTCGGAGGAGGCGGAGAACTCGCCGGTCGGGACGGCGACCTCGAGCCCGGCGGTGGCCACCCGGGTGCGGTCGCCGTCCGCGTCGGTGAGGGCGATGACGACCGGCTCCACGGCGGGCGCCTCGGCACCAGCGGTGGCCTCGGCGCCAGCGGTGGCCTCGGTGCCCCCCGGCGCCGCCCCGGCCGCCGTGGCGGAAGTGGTGGACGCGACGACGAGGGAGGCGCTGAGCAGGATCCCGGCTGTGGCGAGCCGGACGGGGCGAGCGTGCATGCGAGGGACTTCCTGGTCGGGCACATGGCGTGCGGAACTGCCGGCGGCCTGATGGCGGGGCCCGGAGACCTCGCGGTGCTGCGTGCTCGGTGTCACCAACACCATCTGTCACACCAGCACCACCATGGTGCGGCACCTGGCACTCGTTCGTACCCGAAAAGCGGCCACTAATTTTGACCGGTGTCCGTATCCGACCTTGGCCGGAGAGGTCAAGCGGCGCGGACGCGCGATTTCCGTGTGCCCACCGACGCACGCGCCGCCCTGTGAAACCGCCCACACCCGGGGCGGGCGTCGCACCGCGGGGCGTGCGGACGACTGGCTAGGTCGGCAGGTCCGGCGGCTCGGGCTCCTCCTCGCCCCCGGCGGGGGAGGGCGCGGAGGTGCCGGGAGCGGGCCGGTGGAGCACCGCATGCCCCGGACGGACGGAGAGGGTCTGGCGGGCCTCACCGGCCGGGTCGCCGCCGTCGACGCCGGGCACCGAGGCCTCGCCGTCGACGATGAGGGAGTAGCCGCCCGCGCGCCGGGGCGGGAAGACGAGCGTGACCGCGGGGTGCTCGGCCGCCAGGGCAGTGGCGGACCGGCCGGGCGAGTCGACCACCAGTGCACCGTCGACGAGACGCGGCACCACCGCGACCACGTGCGGGCGCTCGCGGCCCGGGCTGAGCAGGTAGGCGAAGTCGTGCTTCGCCATGGCGGGGCCCAGCTCGCCGAGGTCGACCTTGATGCTCATGAGCTCTCCCCTCCGTGCCGCTCGTTCGCATCATGCTCCCGCGGGACGCGGCGCGGCGAGACGGGTCCGGGCCCTGGGCGCCGGAGCACGACCGTCGCCTCGCCGTCGCCCTCGACGTCCCTGAGCGCCTCGTGGCCCGATGCCCTGGCGAGCCGGCTCAGCTCGCCGGCTCCGGCCCGGAATCTCGACGGCGAGGGCGCACCGACCGCGGAGAGCACTGTCACGACCATCACCCCGCCGGGCGCCAGGAGCGCGGGGAGGGACCGGTGCACCGCCGGGTCGCGGAACCGCTGGCACACGATCAGGTCGTAGGGGCCGGTCATGTCGCCGGGCAGCCCCCGGTCAGGTCCGCCCGCCGTGCGCGCACCAGTCCGGCGAGCCCCAGCGCGGCGGCGCGGGACCGGAGCCGGGCGAGCGCGACGGGGGAGACGTCCAGCGCGTCCACCGCGAACCCGTGCTGCGCCGCCCACAGCGTCACCACGCCGAGACCGCACGCCACGTCGAGGGCGGGGCCGCCGTCGGGCAGAGCGTCCTCCAGACCCGTGAGCCCGTCCGGGGCCCGGGGGACCGGGTCCGGGGCGTCGCGGTACCGCGCGTCCCATCGCGTGCCGTCGTCCATGCCACGTTCATACCCGACGCCTCCGCCGACCCCTCCCCGTACGGCGTGTGCGCGTCCGGGCCCGGCGGCACGCGCCACACTGGGCAGATGCCGATCTCCGCCGCGCCGCCCGTGACGGGCCTGCTGCTCGCCGCAGGTGCCGGCCGGCGCATGGGGATGCCCAAGGCGCTGGTCGTGACCGACGGCGTGCCCTGGGTCCGCAGGGCGGTCGACGTGCTGCTCGCGGGCGGGTGCGCCGAGGTGGTCGTCGTCCTCGGTGCCGCGGAGCGGGAGGCCCGGGAAGCCCTCGTCGGTGTCGGCCCGGCGGTGGACGCCGTCGTGTGCACGACGTGGGCTCAGGGCATGGGGGAGTCGCTGCGCACCGGGCTGACCGCCCTGCGGGAGCGGTCGGCGCGGGCGGCGCTCGTCCACCTGGTCGACCTGCCCGACGTCGGGCCGGCCGTGGTGCGGCGGATGCTCGCCGTCGCCGGCGGTCCAGACGCGCTCGCCCGCGCCGCCTACGGCGGCGTCCCGGGCCACCCCGTGCTCCTCGGCGGCGACCACTTCGCCGGCGTCGCCGAGCTGGCGACGGGGGACGCCGGAGCGCGTGAGTACCTGCGCCGGCACCCGCCTGCGGTCGTCGAGTGCGGGGACCTCGCGGGCGGGCAGGACGTCGACGCCCCGCCGCGCTCCTGAAAGAAGCGGCGATTCGGTGGACGCCGGTCCGCCCGGTCGGCATGCTCGGGGCATGCAGCCGACGGAGGTCTTCGCCAGCCCGTCCGCGGTGACGACGGCTCTGGAGACCACCGGCTACCTGGCGGACCCGGGGTTGTCGACCGTGACGTTCCTGGCCCACCAGCTCGCGCGGCCGCTGCTGCTCGAGGGCGAGCCCGGCACCGGCAAGACCGCCCTGGCCGAGGCGCTCGCCCAGGTCCTGGGCCGCCCGCTCGTGCGGCTGCAGTGCTACGAGGGCATCGACGCCACCCAGGCGCTGTACGACTGGGACTTCCCGCGCCAGATCCTCCACCTGCGGGCGGTCGAGGCGCTCGCCGCCGCCGACGCCCGCG
This sequence comes from Georgenia daeguensis, assembly GCF_039537705.1. Classification (NCBI taxonomy): domain Bacteria; kingdom Bacillati; phylum Actinomycetota; class Actinomycetes; order Allobogoriellales; family Allobogoriellaceae; genus Georgenia; species Georgenia daeguensis. Next base: position 84,400 of record NZ_BAABBA010000008.1, on the reverse strand, counting down.
GCACGACCGGCCGGGACGAGACCGGCGGTGCGCCGCGGCCGGCCCCGGCGGACCCGGACGGGTGGGCCACGACCGCCCAGGACCTCGAGGCCGAGCTCTTCGACGAGCGCTTCCTCCTCGCCCGGCCTGTCCTGCGCGCCCTGCGCGAGAGCCCGTGCGTGCTGCTCGTCGACGAGATCGACCGCGCCGACGACGAGTTCGAGGCCTTCCTTCTCGAGGTCCTCTCCACCTGGCAGGTCACCATCCCGGAGCTCGGCACGATCAGCGCGGAGCAGCCGCCCTTCGTCGTCCTCACCTCCAACCGCACCCGCGAGCTCCACGACGCGCTCAAGCGCCGCTGCCTCTACCACTGGATCGACCACCCGGCCCTGGCCCGCGAGCTGGCGATCGTCCGCACGCGCCTTCCCGACGTCGACGCCGCCCTGTGCGAGCAGGTCGTCACGCTGGTCCAGGCGCTCCGGGGCGAGGGGGAGCTCATCAAGCCGCCCGGGGTCGCCGAGACTCTCGACTGGACCCGCGCGCTCGCCGCGCTCGGCACGAGCGACGTCGACGTCGAGACGGCCGCCCGCACCCTCGGCACCGCCGTGAAGTACCGGGAGGACGCCGAGCGCGTCCGCCAGCTCCTCGACCGGATGCTCACGAGGTAGGCGCCGTGTGGACCCCGACCGAGACGCTCCTGGGCCTGGCCCGCGCGCTGCGCGCCGCCGGGCTGCCCGTCACCGCCGACCGTGAACGGGCCTTCCTGAGCGCCGCCGCCCTCGTCTCCCTCGCCGACCGCACCGGCGTGTACTGGGCGGGCCGGGCCACCATGACCGCCGACCCGGCGGACGTCCCCGTCTACGACCAGGTCTTCACCGCCTGGTTCGGCGGCACCGCCATGCACCTCACGCGGCACCCCCGCCCGCCGTCGGCCACGGCACCGCGGGCCTCGCTGACCCCCGCGGCGGAGGGCGACGGCGGGGACGGGGAGCCGCTGGCGGCCGCGGCGTCGGGCGCCGAGCTGCTGCGCCACCGCGACGTCGCCACCCTCACCGCCGCCGAGCGCGCCAGGCTGGCCCGGCTCTTCGCGACCCTGCGCCCCCGGCCGCCCGCGCGGCGCGCCCGCCGCCGCGCGCCGGCCCGCACCGGCGGCGTGGACGGCCGCGCCACCCTGCGCGAGCAGCTGCGCCGCATGGGGGAGCCGGGCCCGGTGCGGCGTCGCCGCCCCACGACCCGGCCCCGCCGGGTGGTGGTCCTTCTCGACGTCTCCGGCTCGATGTCCCCCTACGCCGACTCCCTCCTGCGTCTCGCCCACACCATGGTCCGGGCCGCTCCCCGCACCACCGAGGTGTTCACGCTGGGCACCCGCCTCACCCGGGTGACCGCGGCGCTGCGTGAGCGCGACCCCGAGCGTGCCCTGCTCGCCGCGGGCGAGGCGGTCCCGGACTGGTCGGGCGGCACCCGGCTGGGGGAGACCCTGGGCGCGTTCCTCGACCGCTGGGGGCGGCGCGGCACCGCCCGCCAGGCCGTCGTCGTCATCTGCTCCGACGGGTGGGAGCGGCACGGCCCCGACCTGCTCGCCGAGCAGATGCGCCGCCTGCACGTCCTCGCCCACACGGTGGTCTGGGCGAACCCGCATGTCGGCAGGGCCGGGTACCGTCCGGTTCAGGCCGGGATCGTGGCCGTGCTGCCGCACGTCGACGCCTTCGTCCCCGGCCACTCGATGGCCACGTTCGCCGAGCTGCTGGAGGTAGTGGGCAATGCGTGACGTCCTCGACGAGCTCCTGGGGTGGTGGGAGGCCGGCGACGCGGTGGCGATGGGCACCGTCGTCGCCACGTTCAGCTCCGCCCCCCGCCCACCCGGCGCGGCGATGCTCGTGGGCCCGGGCGGGGAGGCCGTCGGGTCGGTGTCCGGAGGCTGCGTCGAAGGCGCGGTCTACGCCACCGGCGAGGAGGTGATCGCCTCAGGCGTGCCCACCCTCGAGCGGTACGGCATCAGCGACGAGTCCGCCTTCGCCGTCGGGCTGACCTGCGGCGGCATCCTCGACGTCTTCGTCGAGCGCGTCTCGCGGGCCGACTTCCCCGAGCTCGGCGACGTGGCCGACGACGTGCGGTCGGGCCGGCCGGTCGCCGTCGCCACCGTCGTCGCGCACCCCGACGCCGGCCGCGTGGGGCGCCGCCTCGTCATCCGTCCGGAGAGCGAGCCCGTCCAGGGCAGCCTCGGCTCGGACCGGGCCGACGACGCGGTCACCGACGACGCCCGCGGGCTCCTCGCCGCCGGCCGCACCGAGACCCTCGAGTACGGGCCGGACGGGGAGCGGCGCGGCCAGGGCATGCGCGTCTTCGTCTCCGCCTACGCCCCGCGCCCGCGCATGCTCGTCTTCGGGGCGATCGACTTTGCCGCCGCCGTCGCCGGGATCGGGGCGTTCCTCGGCTATCGGGTGACCGTGTGCGACGCCCGCCCGGTCTTCGCCACCGCGTCGCGGTTCCCGGACGCCGAGGAGGTGGTCGTGCGCTGGCCGCACGAGTACCTCGCCGAGGAGATCGAGGCGGGCCGGGTCGACTCCCGCACCGTCGTCTGCGTCCTCACCCACGACCCGAAGTTCGACGTCCCGCTGCTCACCCTCGCCCTGGGCGGGCCGGAGGTGGCCTACGTCGGCGCGATGGGGTCGCGGCGCACGCACACCGACCGGCTGCGCCGACTGCGGGAGAACGGGCTCACCGAGGAGCAGCTGGCGAGGCTGTCCTCCCCGGTGGGCCTGAACCTCGGGGCCCGCACGCCGCAGGAGACGGCGGTGAGCATCGCCGCGGAGATCATCGCCCTGCAGTGGGGCGGCGACGGCGAGCGGCTCACGCAGACCTCCGGCCCCATCCACCAGCACGCCGCCGCGTTCGTCGACGAGGCCGAACTGGTGGCGATGGAGGAGGACGCCGAGCTGACGGCGATGGAGGAGGACGCCGAGCTGACGGCGATGCAGGAGGACGCCGAGCTCACGGCGATCGAGGCCGACGCGGGGGTCCAGGCCGACGCAGCGGACGACGACCATGATCCCGACGACGACGACGCCATGACGCGGACGTGACCGCGGCGTGTGATCCGGGTCACTGAAATGCTTGCCGGTTCCGGCCGGAGCCGACATGATCCGAGGTGACGACGACGTCCCCACCTGGAGGATCCATGACGCGCATCTCCGTGACTGTCGACGGGACCCGGTACACCGACGAGGTCGAACCCAGAACGCTCCTGGTCCACTACCTGCGCGAGACGCTGGGAAAGACCGGGACGGTCGTCGGGTGCGACACGTCCAACTGCGGCGCCTGCACCGTCCATCTCGACGGGCGGTCCGTGAAGTCCTGCAACGTCCTGGCCGTCCAGGCCGACGGGCACGAGGTCACCACCATCGAGGGTCTCGCCGAGAACGGTGAGCTGCACCCGGTCCAGCAGGCCTTCCACGACTGTCACGCCCTGCAGTGCGGCTACTGCACGCCGGGCATGATCATGCAGGCCGCAGACCTCATCGCCCACGAGCCCGACCTCACCGAGGAGAAGATCCGCGTCGGGCTCGAGGGCAACCTGTGCCGGTGCACCGGCTACCACAACATCGTCAAGGCCGTGCAGCAGGCCGCCGCCCGGCCCGTGCCCGTCCTGGAGGTCCAGCCGTGACCGCCGTCGAGGAGAGGCCCGCCGCCGAGATCGGCGCCGCGCGAAAGCGCAAGGAGGACCGGCGGCTCATCACCGGGCGCACCAGGTGGACCGACAACATCGTCCTGCCGGGCATGCTGCACCTGTCCATGGTGCGCAGCCCGTTCGCCCATGCGCGCATCACCGCGATCGACACGACGGCCGCACGCGAGTCCGACGGCGTCGTGGCCGTCCTGACCGGCCGCGACGTCGCAGACGTCCAGGGCTCCCTGCCCAACGCCTGGCCGGTCACCCCTGACCAGAAGGCGCCGCCGCACCCGGCGATCGCCGTCGACCGGGTGGCCTTCGCCGGTGAGATCGTCGCCGTCGTGGTCGCGCGCAGCGCGGCCGCCGCCCGGGACGCGGCGGAGCTGGTGGACGTCGACTACGAGGAGCTGCCCGCCGTCGTCGACCTCAGGGAGGCCGTGGCGGACCGTGCCCTCGCGCACCCGGACCTGGGCAGCAACACCTCCGCGGTGTGGACCTTCGACTCGGCCCAGGCGGGGACCGGGACGGACGTGGAGGACGCGATCCGTGACGCGGAGGTCCTCGTCGAGCGGCAGTTCCGCCAGCAGCGGCTCATCCCCGCCTACATGGAGCCGCGCTCGACGGTCGTGGACCCCACCGGCGAGCAGTTCGTCATGTGGTCCGCCACCCAGGTCCCGCACATCCTCAGGCTCATGCTGGCCCTGACGCTCGGGGTGCCGGAGTCGAAGGTGCGCGTCATCGCGCCCGACGTCGGGGGCGGGTTCGGCGGCAAGCTCCAGGTCACCCCGGAGGAGGTCATCACCTTCCTCGCGGCCCGGCACACCGGCAAGCCCTGCAAGTGGACCGAGACCCGCAGCGAGTCGCTGGTCTCCGGCCACCACGGCCGCGACCAGTGGCAGAAGCTCACCCTCGCCGCGCGCCAGGACGGCACCGTCACCGGGCTCAAGGTCGAGCTGACGGCGGACATGGGCGCCTACCTCGGGCTCGTCACCTCCGGGGTGCCGATCCTCGGCGCCTTCATGTTCAACGCCATCTACAAGTTTCCCGCGTACCACTTCACCTGCACCAACGTCTTCACCAACAAGACCTGGACCGACGCCTACCGCGGCGCCGGGCGGCCCGAGGCCACGTTCGCGATCGAGCGGATGATGGACGAGCTCGCCGCCGAGCTGGGCATGGACCCGCTCCAGGTGCGGGAGAAGAACTGGATCAGGCACGAGGAGTTCCCCTTCACCACCGTCGCCGGGCTGGAGTACGACTCCGGCAACTACGAGGCGGCGACGGCGCGGGCCAAGGAGCTCTTCGGCTACGACGAGCTGCGCCGCGAGCAGGCGGAGCGGCGCGCGAGCGGCGACCCCGTCCAGCTCGGCATCGGCATCTCCACGTTCACGGAGATGTGCGGGCTGGCGCCCTCCCGGGTGCTCGGCGCGCTCAGCTACGGCGCCGGCGGGTGGGAGCACGCCGCCGTCCGCATGCTGCCCTCCGGCAAGGTCGAGGTCGTCACCGGCTCCTCGCCGCACGGGCAGGGGCACGAGACGGCCTGGAGCCAGATCGTCGCCGACCGGCTCGGGGTGCCGTTCGAGGACGTCGAGGTGCTGCACGGCGACACCCAGATCTCCCACAAGGGCCTGGACACCTACGGGTCCCGCTCGCTCGTCGTCGGCGGGCAGGCGGTGGTCCGGGCCGCGGACAAGGTCATCGAGAAGGCCCGGCCGCTCGCCGCCCACGTCCTCGAGGCCGCCGAGGAGGACCTGGAGTTCACCGGCGGGAAGTTCCAGGTGCGCGGCACCGACACCTCCATCGGCCTGACCGACCTCGCCCTGGCCGTGTTCGCCGCCCACGACCTGCCCGACGGGATGGAGCCGAGCCTCGACGCCGATGCCACCTACGACCCCGTCAACTTCTCCTACCCGCACGGCACCCACCTGTGCGCGACCGAGGTGGACACCGAGACGGGCCAGGTGAAGCTGCGGTCCTACGTCTGCGTCGACGACGTCGGCACCATCGTCAACCCCCTGCTCGTCGAGGGGCAGATCCACGGCGGGCTGGTGCAGGGCATCGCCCAGGCGCTGTGGGAGGAGGCCGTCTACGACGAGCAGGGCACCCTCGTGACGGGCTCGTTCGTCGACTACACGCTGCCGACGACGGCGGACACGATCTCCTTCGTCACCGACAACACGGTCACGCCGTCGACCACGAACGACCTCGGCACCAAGGGCGTCGGCGAGGCCGGGACGATCGCGTCGACCCCGGCGGTCGTCAACGCCGTCCTCGACGCCGTGCGCCACCTCGGGGTCGAGGACATCTCCATGCCGCTCACGCCCGCGAAGGTCTGGCGGGCCGTCCAGGACGCCTCGACCACCGTCGGCTCCACCGTGGGCACGGCGCCCGACGACCCCGGCACGGCCGAGGCCGCCCCGCACTTCGCGCCGGACGAACCCAACCAGGACGAACCCGGCCAGGACGACCCGGAAGGCGGTGCGCGGTGATCCCCGCGACGTTCGACTACGTGGCCCCCACCAGCCTGGAGGAGGCGCTCGCCGCCCTCGCCGAGCACGGCGACGACGCGAAGGTCATCGCCGGTGGGCAGTCCTTGCTGCCCGTGCTGCGGATGCGGCTCAACACCCCCGAGGTGCTCGTCGACCTCGGCCGGGTGCCGGGGCTCGCCGGGATCACCGACGCCGGTGAGCACCTGCGGGTCGGGGCGATGACCACCTACCAGCAGCTCCTCGACGATCCGGCCGTCGCCGTGCACGCCGGGGTGCTGGTCAAGGCCATCACCGAGGTGGCCGACCCGCAGATCCGGCACCGGGGCACCATCGGCGGGGCGCTGGCCCACGCCGACCCGGCCGGCGACGTCGGGGCCCCGGTCCTCGCCCTCGACGCCACGATGGTCATCGCCGGCCCGGGCGGCGAGCGACGGGTCCCGGCGACGGAGTTCTTCGTCGACCTCTTCGAGACCGCCGTCGGCGAGGGCGAGGTGATCGTCGCCATCGAGATCCCCAAGCACACCGGGTGGGGGAGCGCGTACGAGAAGTTCGTCCGTGTCGCCCACCAGTGGGCGATCGTCGGGGTCGCCGTCACCGCACGCGCGGAGGGCGGCACGATCGCCGAGGCCAGGGTCGCGCTGACCAACATGGGCTCGACCCCGGTGCGCGCCCACGACGTCGAGCGCGCGCTCGTGGGGGTCGCGGCCACCGCCGAGGACCTGCGCGAGATCTGCGCGCGCGTGGGGGAGGGGACAGAGCCGCCGTCGGACCTCAACGGCGACGCCCACTACCGCCGCCACCTGGCGGGGGTCCTCACCCGCCGGGCCGTGCTGACCGCCGTGGGGGCGTGACCGTGGAGCTGACGCACACGTTCACCATCCCGGCCGCGCCCGACGCCGCCTGGGAGCTGCTCACCGACCTGAACCGGGTGGGCGGCTGCTTCCCGGGCGCCACCGTCACCGAGGCCGGCGCCGAGGAGTTCTCCGGCACCGTCAAGGTCAAGCTCGGGCCCATCGCCCTGACCTACGCGGGGACCGGGAAGTTCCTCGAGCGCGACGACGCCGGCCACCGTGCCGTCATCGAGGCGCGCGGCAAGGACAGGCGGGGGAACGGCACCGCCTCGGCCACGGTGACGATGTCGCTGACCGGTGACGGCGGCGGGTCCCGGGCGGAGGTGCTCACGGACCTGTCCGTCACCGGCAAGCCGGCGCAGTTCGGCCGGGGCGTCATGCAGGACGTCTCGGACAAGCTGCTCGGCCAGTTCGTCGCGTGCATCGAGCGCCAGTTCGCCGGCGACGCCCCGGACGGGCGGCCCGCCGGCGCGGCGACGGCGTCGCGCTCCGGTGAAGCGCCGTCCCGCTCCGGTGCGACGGCGGAGCCCGGGGACTCCGCGAGCCCCGCGGACCTTGCCGCGTCGGCCGGGCCGACTCCGTCACCGTCGCCGCGGCCCGCCCCGAGCGAGCGGCCCCGGCCGCAGCCCGTGCCGCCCGCGGGGCCCGTGCCGCCCCAGCCCGTGACGCCGGCGGAGCCCGTGCCGCCCCTGCCCGTGCCGCCGGCGGAGCCCGGGCCGCCCCAGCCCGTGACGCCCGCGCACCAGGACGACGCGATCGACCTCGGCTCCGCCGTCCTGCCCGTGCTGCTCCAGCGCTACGCGGGCGCGCTGGCCGTGGGGCTTGCCGGGTTCGCGATGGGTGTTCTCGTCGGCCGGGCAGGCCGGGAATGACGCCCTGACCCGAGAGGCGGTCCGGGCTCGGCGGGCGACGACGTCTCGTCGTCCGCTCGGCTCATGACCCGAGCGTCACCGTCACGCGGAACCGCTCGGCGAGCTCGACGTCGAGCCCGGTGACGCGCGCGCCGGCGAAGGTCAGCTCCTTCAGGTTGAACGCACGGTCGCGGTACCGGCCGAGGTGCGACTCGATCATGCCCTGGGCGAGCGAGCCGAGGAGGCCGCCGGCCCGGGCGGTCAGCTCCTCCACGCGGACGACCAGGTTGTCGTCGAGGCTGACCTGCGCGTGCCCCGTGACGTTGGTGGAGGCGAACCCCTTGGAGACCCTGGCCGCGAGGTCGAAGCGCCAGCGGTTCGGGCCCGTGGCCAGCGGGGTGACCCTGACGTCCCGGACCGCCACGCCCATCTGCTGCGCCAGCTCAGCGGCCACCGTGCCGGCGGCCGTGCTCACCGCCGCGACCTCGCCCTCGACCACGGCCCGGCCGGCGGTCGGCCCGCCGGCGGCACGCTCGTCGCGGAACGCCAGCCACAGCTGGCCCGAGTCGTCGTGGAGCCACGTCGCCGGGACGTGCTGGGCGTCGAGCTGCCCGAAGATCGGTGCCCCGAAGGCGACGACGGGTCGTCCCGTGAGCGTGAGGCTTCCGAGCTCGGTGGCGACGCCTCCGGCGGTGGACCGGGGCGGGCGAAGGCTGATCGCGCTGCGCGAGAGGTACCGGTTGTCGATCACGCTGCCCGAGAGGTCGATGCTCAGGTGGTCGACCGCTCCGGGGGCGGACATCGCGGCCGTGACGGCCACGCCCGTCCCCAGGTGCAGGGCGTCCCTGAGCGAGCGGGCGACCCGCCCGGCGAGCTCGTCGCCGTCCGCCGGGATCTGGGCGGCACCTGCTGGGATCATGTGTGCTCCTCGGGGCTGGGCGGGCCGCCGGCGGGGCGACCGTCGTGCGGACGGGAAACGTCGTCGATGCTACGCAGGCCCCGGCGGGGCGGCCCCCTGGACGCGTGCGCAGACCTCAGTCCGGGCCGACGTTGGTCACCGCCCACTCCACCAGCGGTCTGACCTGGCGCCACATCTGCCGGACCCGGTCCAGCGCGGCGGGGGTCGCGAGCCACGGCGGAGTCCCGACGTTCGTCACGGCCATGAGCTCCTTGCGGCGGAGCAGGTCGGCGCGGGGATGGTCGGCCCGGTAGCCGCGGGGCCGGGTCTTCAGGGCGGCGCCCTCCAGCACGAACCCGGCGGCGACGACGGCGGCCACGACGCCCGCCAGCTCGGCCCCGGCGTCGGAGTCGACGGCCCGGCGGAACCGGTCGGTCTGGGCGGGGGAGTGCGTGCGGAAGCCGCCGCCGACGATGAGCCCGTCGGCGTCGAGCCCGACGTAGTAGCCCAGGCCGGGAGACGGTCCGGCGATCGCTCCCTGGTGCGTCCTGTACGGGGACTTGTCAGGGCTGAAGCGCACGTCGCGGTGCGGGCGGAAGATCGTGGCGGGTCCGAACTCCGGTTCCAGCGCGGTGACGAGCGCGCGCACGGGGTCGCGGACCTCGCGTTCCCACCGGTCCTTGTTGGCAGCCCAGAACTCGCGGGTGTTGTGGTGCTCGAGGTCGGCGTAGAACTGCGGTCCCCAGAGCGGGAAGCCCGTGAAGTCGGCCATGGGCGTCATCATGCGCTCGAGCGGCCGTCGGGACCGCGGTTCGGGCGGGGGCCGGAGAGGTTTCTCACGACGTCGCACATCGGTGCCGATTCTGCCCACGCGCACCGTCGCCGAGCCTTATTCTGACCAGTGCCTTTTGTCCCACGGGCCGTCCGCAAAATGCTGAGATGGTTCTGGGTGGAGGGCCGGGACCTCGGGTGCCGGACCGTGAGCGAGCCGCGGCCCGGGCGGGGAGCTCATCCCGCGGAAGCGCGCCGTGACCGCCGGTCACGGGAGGCCACCGCGGGTGGATGGGTCGGGACGGGGTGGCGCGCCACCCCGTCCCGGGGTCCGGCCCCGGCGGGGCCGGGGATCGTTCAGGCCGAGCGGGTCTCGGCGAGCCGCTGCTCCAGCCGCTCGGCCGGCAGGACTCCCTCGCTGAAGTACACGCCGTCGACGAGGACGAGCGGCATCATCGCGGGCCGGAACTCGTCGACGAGCACCATGCCCTCCGGGGTCTGCGCGAGCACCTCGATCACCGTGAGGTCGTGCCGCTCGGCGAGCTTGTCCAGGGTGTTGACGACCCCGGCGTAGAACGGGCACCCGGGGGCCGTGACGACAGTGACGCGGGCGGGGCTCGTAGACATGGTGGTTCTCCTTGGTGAGGGTGTTTCGTCCGTCTTCGACCCTCTCGCACCGGTTGTCGGCCTCCCTGGGACGTCCGTCCCGTGCGCGTCGCCCTTCGGCTGCGCGTCGCCGGACGCTCCCGCCCAAGGCCCGCTGCGCTCTCCTGGCGCTCCTCGGACCGCCCGGAACGCTCGCGACCCCGCCGTGGCCCGCCGAAACCGGACCTAGGGCCCAATCCGGGCGTGTCGTAGCGTGGCAGGGTTACGGACGACGAACGGACCACCCGGCAGCTGGAGGAGACATGAGGCGAAGGATCGCGGTCGCGGCCGCAGGTGTCGTGCTGGTGCTGGCCGGCTGCTCCACGACCGAGCCCGGTGCTGGCGAGACCTCCGGGGCCGGCGCGGGCGAGACCGCCGCGGCGGGCGCGACCGAGGCTGCGTCGTCGGGCGTCGAGGGACGGCTGGCCGCCTACGACCTGGACGGCCTCGAGGCGGACGACATCGTCGACGAGCTGGACCGGCTCCCGCTCGCCGAACGGCCGGACGACCTCATGGCCTCCGTCCGGGTCGATCAGCTCGTGCTCTCCGACGGGGAGGAGGAGCTCGCGATGGAGCTGCCGCAGGACCGGTTCTACGTGTCCGTGGCGCCCTTTGTCGAGCAGACGCACGAGTGCTTCTACCACTCGCTCACCACCTGCACGGGCGAGCTGGGCGGCGAGGAGGTCCAGGTGACCATCGTCGACGACGCCGGAGAGGTGCTCGTCGACGAGCGGACCACCACCTACGACAACGGCTTCGTCGGGTTCTGGCTGCCCCGGGAGGTCGCCGGCACGATCCGCGTGTCCTACGACGGCCTCGAGGGGGAGGCCGCGTTCTCCACCACGGACGACGGCGCGACCTGCGTGACCACGCTGAAGCTCGCCTGATCCACGGCGTGGTCCTCGGGGCCTGATCCCCACCGCCCGATCCGCACCGCCTGTTCTCCACCGCCCCGCCGGGCCCCCGCTCGCCTGTGGATCGCCCCGGCCGGGCGTCGGCGGTCCGCCCTAGCGTCGCCGTCACCGAGGAAAGGGGACGACGATGACGGGGACGGACGACGCCGCGGTCGGGGCGTGGCTCGACCAGCAGGCCCAGCTTGTGGTGCAGCACATCCGTGAGACCGGCGTGCACCTGGAGTACGTGTTCGGGGATCCCGACGCCGAGCAGACGCCTTTCTGCTACACGGTCGGGCTGTTCGGCGTCGGGCACCCGGAGCTGCTCGTGCTCGGGCTCAACATGGACAACGCCGGCGGGTTGCTGAACGACCTGGCCCGGCAGGTGTACCGCGGCAGGCAGCTGGTGCCGGGCGAGGTGGTGACGTTCGAGCACTGGCCGCACAGGGTCTTCGTGGAGGAGTCGCCCAACCCCGGTGACATCGTCTTCGCCGCCAACCTGCACTACCAGCGGCCGGCGGAGTGCTCGGTCCCGGTGCTGCACCTGACGGTCGACGACAGGTCCGGCCGGTTCCCCTGGGACGCCGGCTACTCCGTGCCGGCCTGGCGGCAGCCGCGCCCGGGGGCGTTCCGGGCGTAGTCGGCCACCTGCGCGCGGTCCGCTCCCGACGCCCGAGGTGAGCAGCTCCCGCTCTGCGCCGCTGCCTGGAGACGCCGGTGCCCCCTGCGCACCTCCGCTCGCTGGACGCCGCTTCGCAAGTGTGTTCGAATAGTGGCATGCGATGGGAGGCTCGCCAGCTCAACGGCGCGGACGACTCGGCGCTGCTGCCGCTCGCCGGTCTGGTGCGCAGCGTCCGGACGCCCGAGTTCGACGGGGTCACCTTCCACGAGGTGCTGTGCAGGAGCGCGCTGAACCGGGTCCCGGCGGCGTCGTCCATGCCCTTCGCGTGGACGATCAACACCACCCGCGGGTGCCTGCACCGGTGCACCTACTGCTTCGCGCGCCGCACGCACGAGTACCTGGACCTCGACAGCGGGCAGGACTTCGACACCCAGATCGTGGTCAAGACCAACGTGGTCGAGGTGCTGCGCAAGGAGCTCGCCCGCCCGTCCTGGCAGCGTGAGCACGTCGCCCTGGGGACGAACTCAGACCCGTACATGCGCGCCGAGGGGCGTTACCGGCTCATGCCGGGCATCATCCGGGCGCTCGCAGAGTCCGGCACGCCGTTCTCCGTCCTCACCAAGGGGCCGCTCCTCAAGCGGGACCTGCCGCTCCTGGTCGAGGCGGCGCGCGACGTCGACGTCTCGGTCGCGGTCTCGCTCGCGCTCGTCGACCCGGAGCTGCAGCAGCGCGTCGAACCCGGCACCCCGGCACCGAGGGCGCGGCTCGACCTCGTCCGCGCGATCACGGACGCCGGCCTGGAGTGCTCGGTGCTTGCCATGCCCATCCTGCCGTGGCTCACCGACTCCGAGGAGCAGCTCGACGCCCTCTTCGCAGCCCTCGGCGCGGCAGGTGCGTCCGACGTGACCGTCGGGGCCCTCCACCTGCGGCCCGGCGCACGCGAGTGGTTCCTCGCCTGGCTGGAGCGGGAGCACCCCGCGCTCGTGCCGCGCTACCGCCGGCTCTACGCGGGCGGTTCCTACGCCCCGGCCGAGTACCGCACGTGGCTCGGCGAGCGTGCAGGCCGCGCCCGCCGCCGGCACGGCTTCGACCGCCGGCCCCCGCGCCGTTGGGCGCGCTCACCGGCCGGCGCGCCGGCGGCATCGGCCGCGCTCGAGCCTCCGCCCGCGGTGAGCGTGCCGTCGCAGCCTGCCCTGTTCTGAGTGCCGGCCCTGAGGCCTTCGCCCCCCGGAGACCTCCCGGCGCAACCCGGTGGCCCTCCGCGCCTGGTCCGCCCGCGGGTCGGTCAGCGGCGTGGCGATCGGCCCGGCTCTGTCACAATGCGGACCGGACAGGCACAGAACGAGCGAATCGAGAGCGCCCGCATGACCACGAGCCCCTCCGGTGCGGACGGCGGGACGTCGCCGTTCCGTGGCGGTGCACCGGCACCGGAGGCGGAGGCCGGGTACGCACCTCCCGCCCCCGGCCCCGTCCGCGGTGCCTGGACCGCTCGCCCCGGCCCCTTCGTGCGCAGGGGCGTGCCGGGAGGCCTCGTCGCCCTGGTCGCAGCGGCCGCAGGCGCGGCCGGTCTGGTGGCAGGTCTCGCGATCGGCGGCGCGACCGCGGACAGGCCGGCGGACGCCGCCGCGACCGCCGGCGCCGAGCTCACCGCCGACCTCGCGGTTGCCGGGGCGCCTGCCACGACCGGCGGCGCCCCGTCCTCGACCGACGGCGGGGCCGGCGACCCGGACGTCGCCGAGGGGGGCACGACGAGCGGCGTCGACGACGCAGCCGGGGCCCCGGGCCTATCAACCGTGCGCACGCTCGCCGGCAACGAGGGCAGCCGTGACAACCCCCTTCCCGTCGGCACCGCAGTCTCGACCCCTGAGTGGCAGGTCGCCCTCGGTGCGCCCCGCGAGGCGGGGGAGGAGATCCAGGCCGAGAACCAGTTCAACGGCGCCCCGCCGTCGGGCATGGAGTACTGGATCGTCCCGGTCACGGCGACGTACACCGGCACCGAGTCCGGGCACGCCGGGACGGACCTGGGCGTCGGTTTCGTCGGCTCGGACGCGCGCACGTACTCCGACATGTGCGGCGTCGTCCCTGACGACCTGTGGGAGGTCGACCAGGTCTACGGCGGTGGCACGGCCACGGGCAACGTCTGCGTCGTGGTCCCGGCCGGCGCGCACGGACTGTGGACCGTGACGCCAGGCTGGTCCGCAGAGCCGGTGTTCTTCGCCGGGGAGTGAGAGACCTGCCGTCGGCTAGGAGGCCGGCGGGTAGGCGGACGCGGGTCCGGTCCGCGGCGTGCCCACCGCTCCAGGCCGGGGGGAGCCGACCGCGCCGGGCAGGGCAGTGCCGGCCCCTCCCGGCAGGGGAGTGTCGGGCACGGCAGTGGCGACCGCGCCGGACGCCGGCGCGCCGAGCGCCTTCCCGGCGATGGCCGTGACGGCGTCGGGCGCCCCGGCGACGCGACCCCTGATCGCACGCACCGCCACCTTGCGGGCGACGCCGCCGGTCCGGTCGAGCACGCGCCGGTACACCTTCTCGTACCTGGTCGCCATGACCTGCGGGGTGAACCGGTCGAGCACCTCCTGCCGGCACCGGTGGGGGTCGATGCCACCTGCGGCGTCGATCGCGGCGGGCAGGTCCTCGAGCCGGTCCCTGACGAACCCGGTCACCCCGTCGGTGACGATCTCCGGCACGGCACCGCGAGGCATGGTGACCACGGGCGTGCCCGAGGCGAGCGACTCCACGAGCACCATCCCGAAGGGTTCCTCCCACTGGAGCGGGAACAGCAGGCACCGGGCGGCGGCGAGTGCGTCCTGCTTCTCCTGCCCGGTGATCTCCCCGAGCCACTCCACGCCGTCGCCGAGACGCGGTCGGATCTCTGCCTCGAAGTAGGCCTGCTCAGGCGGTTCCTGGCACTTGGCGGCGAGCTTGATCGGCCGCCCGGCAGCCCGGGCGACGTCGATCGCCAGGTGCATCCCCTTGTCCGGGGTGCACCTCCCCAGGAACAGCACCCAGTCCTCCTTCTCGGCGCGGAAGGTGCAGCGTCCCGGGTCGATGGCGTTGTGAACGGTGCCGACCCAGCTCAGCTGCGGCGCGAACGAGCGCTGGGCGTGCGAGATCGCCACGAGGTGGGTGGTGCCGCCCACCAGCCGGTAGTAGACGGCCGGCTCGCCGACGACCGGCCCGTGCACCGTCACCACCGTCGGGGTCACGCGCCCGCGCGCCTGAAGCGGGCCGAGCAGCGTGTGGTCATGGATGACGTCGACGTCGAGGCGGTCGAGGATCTGCGCCGCCGCGGCGGCGTGGACCGCCTCGGGCAACGGCTCGCCCAGCCGGGCGTGCTGAGGCTCGGCGTAGGTGCGGCGGAACTGCGCCCTGGTCCCGTTGCGGCCGGCGCCGATGAGGGTGACCTCGTGGCCGCGCTCGACCAGGGTGTCGATGAGGTCGGCGACCACGAGCTCGATGCCGCCGTACCCGGTGGGGGGCAGCTCGAAGAACGGAGGTGCGACCATGGCGATGCGTAGCGTGTCCACTGCATTCCCTCCCTCAGGAATGTTCAACATGCCCGCGCGGCACCCGGGTGTCCGGGGGGCACCGCCGCCGGCCTTCACCCGCAGCGTCGACTCTCTTCTGATGTCCGGCTGTCCCGTCTCGCGGCGTCCCCGCCGCCGGCTCCTCAGACGGTCTGCAGATCGCCGCAGGGGCACGGTTCGGCGCTCACGCTGACGCCCTCGGGGAGTCCGGTGACCGTGGCGCGATCGTCACGAACCTCGAGGTCGACGGTCGCGGAGCCGAGCCGGACGCCGTGAACGGTCAGGGGCTGGAGCTCGGCCGGCAGGTGCGGGTCCAGGCGCAGGTGCTGGTGCGGGAAGCAGGGCTGCGCCCCCAGCAGCACCCGGGTCAGCTCGACCGGTGCCGCGGCGGCCCAGGCCTGCGGGGAGCAGGCGGCCGGGTACGGCACCGGCCGCGCGTACTCCGTGCGGTCGAAGCCGCACATGAGCTCCGGCAGGCGGCCGCCGAACTCGGCGGCGGCCCCGAGGAGCGCGCGGGCGACGCGGGTGGCGTGGTCGACGAAGCCGTAGCGCCGCAGCCCCGTGGCGATGATCGCGTTGTCGTGCGGCCACACGGAGCCGATGTGGTAGCTCATGGGGTTGTACGCGCCCATCGAGCTGGCGAGGGTGCGCACGCCCCAGCCGGTGAACATGTCCGGGGACAGCAGCTGGTCGGCCACCTGGGCCGCGTGCTCCCGGGCGACGATGCCCGCCCAGAGGGCGTGCCCGATGTTGGAGGAGAGCGAGTCGACGGCCTTCTTGTCGCCGTCGAGGGCGATGGCGTACCAGCCGCGGCCGGGCAGCCAGAAAGCCTCCTCGAACCGCTCGCGAAGCATGGCGGCGCGTTCGCGGAACCGGTGGGCGGTCTCGGGGTCGTTCTCGAGCGCCTCGGCGAGCAGGGCCCGGGCCCGGTAGGCGCCGTAGACGTACCCCTGGACCTCGACCAGCGCGATGGGGCCGTGGGGGATGCGGCCCGCGGCGTCCGTGACGCCGTCGTGAGAGTCCTTCCACCCCTGGTTGACGAGGCCCCGGTCGGTGATCCGCTGGTACTCGACGAACCCGTCACCGTCCCGGTCGCCGTAGTGCTCCACCCACTCCAGCGCCCGGTCGACATGGGGGATCAGCGCCCGCACCCTGTCCGGGTCGGCGCCCCAGCGGAGGAGCTCGCCGACCAGGATGACGAAGAGCGGGGTCGCGTCGGCCGTGCCGTAGTAGATGTTGCCGCCGAGCGCGTCGGTGGCGTCGACGCCGAACCGCATCTCGTGCAGGATCCGGCCGGGCTGCTCCTCGGTCACCGGGTCCTCACCGACGCCCTGGAACCGCGCGAGGGCCTCCGCGGTGCCGAGCGCCAGGGAGGGGTTGATCGACAGGGTCATCAGCGCCGTGAGGATGGAGTCCCGGCCGAAGAGAGCCATGAACCACGGCGCGCCGGCGGCGACCGCCACCGCGTCCGGGTTGGCGGGGTCGTGGATGCGCAGGGACTCCAGGTCACGGCCGCTGGTGCGCAGGATGTTCTGCACCACCAGGTTGGGCACCGTGATCGTCGGTGTCTCTTCTCGCCAGGCCGTGCGGCGGACCGCCGGCAGCGTCCTCGTGACGGGCTGGTCCTCCGGGAACGTGGGGGCCGGCCGGACCCCGTCGATCACGGGCAGGACGTGGATCGAGGTGCTCCACTGCCCGCGAGCGGGCACCACGACCCGGAAGGTGAGCGTGTCCGGGGAGACGGACGCACCCGTCGCCGAGATGACGGCCCCGCGGCTGTGCCCCTGCCACCGGCGGGTGAGGTGCAGCTCGTTGTCGGTGTGCTGGATGGCGTGCTCGCCGCGGCTCTCGACGTGCCCCTGCTTGACCTCGAACAGGTCCCCGAAGTCGGCGTCGACGTGCAGCACCATCGCGAAAGCTGCGGTCTCCTGCCCGAGGTTGCGCACCACGATGTCCTCGCGCATGCCCGCGCCGACGTAGCGGTGACGCTCCACCAGGATCGTCGAGTCGGCCAGCCCGGCCCGCGGCATCGCCCGGCCGATGAACACGCCCCGGTACGTCTCTTCCGTCAGCACGGTGAGCGGTTCCACCGGGTCGCCGTCGAGGCGGAGCTCCCAGCGCGAGAGCACCCGCGTGTCGCGCAGGAACAGTCCCTGGACGGATCCGGGCGTGATGTCCCCCGACGCCTCGGAGAGGCAGAAGGATGAGCCTTCGATGAGCGTCACCGCGCCCGCCGTGACGCCGCCCGGCGATCCGGCGAAGTTCCATGCGAGAGTCACCATGCACCTCCTGAGCGGGAGCGTTCCCGCCACGCTGTGCCCCGGACACCTGCTGTCTGGCACGGGCGTCACGCGCCCGTGGACCAGCGCCCCCGGCAGGGAAACTTGATCGTAGACGCCGCCGGCGGGGCGTGCTAACAGGTCGCGGACCGTCCGGTGCGGGCACGGTCGGGGATCTCGACGTCCGGCCTTCGGCGGAGGACGCTTGTCCCCGTACCGGCGGTGACGCGCGGTGGCGCCGCTGTCGCCGGCCGCCCCCGGGAGGTGTGCCATGACCGGCTCGCTCGCCGCACCGACGCCCGATGCCGTACCGAGACCCGATGCCACGGGCAGGTCGGGCGCCAACTCCTCGCGCCCGGCCGTGCCGGCGCCAGAGGTCCCGCCATCAGGAGTCCCGCCCGAGACCGCGCCCGCGGCAGTCGCCGTCGGCGCCCTGTTCGGTCTCGCCTGGGCGGCGGGGCTGCGGGGGTACATGGTCGCGCTCGCAGGGCAGGAGTCAGCTTTCGGGTGGGCCGGCACGTTCGCCGCCCTGCTGCTGCCGGGCGCGGTGACCGGTGCCCTCCTCGGCTGGGCGGAGTACCTGCGCCGCACGGGCGGCCGTCGCCACTGGCGCTGGCTGGCACTCGCCCCGCTCGCGCTCGCGATCGCGCCCCTGCTGCTCCCGGGCGCGATCGTCGCGTTCCTCACCCAGGGGCTCGGGGGTGGAGCGGTGGCGTTCGCGCTGACCGGCATGGCCGGCGGGTTCGCGCTCTCGCGCCGGGGGTCGCGCTGGGCGCGGCTGGTCAGCGGACTCTTCGTGCTCCTGATCGCCGCGGGCGTCGTCCTCTCGGCGCCCGGGGTGGGCGGCGACGACCTCGCGCTGACCACGCCGCGAGGCGCCTGGGCGGGGCTGCTGGGGGGTGTCTCCGTGCTGACCCTCGCGGTCGCGTCGTCGATCCCGCACCGGCCGGTCGTGGGGCCGTCGCGGGAGCGGGCCGCAGGCTAGGCGGCGGCAGTCAGCCGACCGGCTCGTGCAGGCGACGCAGAGCCGGCGCGGCGTCCAGTCCGTTCTCCTGCGCCACGAGCTCGACCAGCGACTCCAGCTCCTCCGCGCACGCCGGGCAGCCGGCGACGTGGACCCGCATCGCCAGGTCGTCCGCGCCTGGTCGGGTCAGCAGCTCCTCCGCGAAGGTGTCCATGCGGTCGAAGCAGTCCTCGCAGGAGAGCCACGGCTCCGTCCGCAGCGCGAAGAGGCGTGCGGTCTGCTCGGTCAGCCGGGGACGCTCGGGGTTCATCGCGCACCTGTCCGGGACGTGGCGGGGAGGTAACCGGCGGCGGTCAGATGGGCACGGATGCGCCGGCGGGCGTCGTGGAGCGTCTTGTACAGCGCGCCCCGGGTAGTGCCGAGCCGGTCGGCGAGGACGTCGACGGGCACCTGCTCGACGAGGAGGGCGACGGCGACGCGTCGTTGGTGCTCGGTCAGGGCCTCGTCGAGGGCGAGGCTGACCGCGTCGGCGAGGTCGTGCGCGAGGACCAGCTGCTCCGGGCCGGGGGCGGGATCGGTCAGCCGCTCGCCCCCTTCCAGGCTCACCTCGCGCCCGGACCACGCTCGACGGCGGACCTCGGTGGCCGCCTCCAGGATGGCGAACTTGTAGGCCCAGGTCGTGAAGAGGCTGCGGCCCTCGAAGGTGTCGAGCTTGGCCAGCAACGCGGCGAGGGCGCCGTCGGCCGCGGCCGTCGTCAGCTCGTCGACGGTGGCGCGGTCCCCGGCCCCGAGCAGGTGCCGCATCCGGTGCACCTGATGCCGGGCCGCCCGCTCCAGCAGGGCGTGCAGCGTCGCCAGCGCCCGGTCACGCTCCGGCCCCGGAACTCGCAGCGTGGCCACCCAGTCCAGCGGCACGGCGTCGTCGAGCGACCTCGCCCCGGCAGGTAAGACCGTCGTCCCCTCGGACGCCAACTCCTGTGTCACGTTCCAGCGCCCCAGACCCGCCCGGCGAGGGGCGATCCGACCAAGAGAACAGGACAGGTGAGATGAACGGTAACCCCGCACGGACCAGCAGGCACCCGTTCCAGGTGATCGGGGCGCTCGTGCTCGCGATCGTCGTCGGCCTCGCCGCGTGGTGGCTTCCCCGCCTCGGGGCCGACGCCGCGCCGCGGACGCCGGCCCTCGCGAGCTCCACGCACGGGCACGGGCACGACGCGGGCACAGTCCCGCGCACGGCGGCGCAGCAGGCGTTCCACGACGACATGCGCAAGCTCTGGGAGGACCACGTCAGCTGGACCCGGCTGGCCATCGTCACCTTCGCCGCGGACTCGCCGTCCTTCCCGGCCACCGCCGACCGGCTCCTGCAGAACCAGGTCGACATCGGTGACGCCATCAAGCCCTACTACGGCGAGGAGGCCGGCGACCAGCTCACCGCCCTGCTCACCGACCACATCCTCATCGCCGTGGACATCCTCCAGGCGGCCAGGGCCGGGGACGGCGACGCGCTCGCGGACGCGCGGGCGCGCTGGGCCGCCAACGGCGACGACATCGGCAACTTCCTCGGCGAGGCGGACCCGCGTCACTGGCCCGCCGACGAGATGCGCGCCGGCATGGCCACGCACCTCGACCAGACGTTCAGCGAGGCGGCGAACGAGCTCGGCGGCAGCTACGCGGCCTCCGTCGCCGACTACGACGCCGCGCA
The DNA here is from genome assembly GCF_039537705.1 of Georgenia daeguensis. Taxonomy (NCBI): domain Bacteria; kingdom Bacillati; phylum Actinomycetota; class Actinomycetes; order Allobogoriellales; family Allobogoriellaceae; genus Georgenia; species Georgenia daeguensis. The sequence goes on along the minus strand of NZ_BAABBA010000008.1, from coordinate 64,262 downwards.
CCTGCACGTCCTGGACATGGCGGACACCCTGAGCAGCGGCATCATCGCCCGGTTCCCGGCCATGTTCCGCTGACGTCCCGGAGCGGTGCCGGTCGTCGAGCCGACCGGCACCGCTGGCGGTCCACGCCGTGCAGTCTCGGCACGACGCCGCACAGCGGCGGACCTCACACTGGTGTCCATGACGATCGCCGTGGACCGCGAGCTGCTGCCCGGCGCCGTCGTGCCAGGGCACGCCGGTGGTCCGAGCGAAGTGCCTCTATGACGCTGCGCCGCGCGGAGCACCCGCGGCCCCGCCACTTCCTGGTGCACTTCTCGGACACGCACTTCGTCCCTCCTGGCGAGCGGCTCGGCGGCGTCGCCGACTCGCGTGCGCATCTTGCCGAGCTGCTCGAGGGGCTTGAGGCCACGGGCGTCCGTCCCGAGGCCCTGATCTTCACCGGAGACCTGGCGGACACCGGTGCGACCGACGCCTACCGCGACCTGCGGTCCGTCGTCGAACCTGTGGCCGCGCGGATCGGCGCCCGGATCGTGTGGGTGGTGGGCAACCACGACGACCGGGTGCGGCTGCGCCAGGAACTTCTCGACCTGCCCCCGACGGGAGAGCCGTACGACCACGTCGTCATGCTCGGTGGCCTGCGGTTGGTCGTCCTGGACACCTCGGTCCCGGGGGCCCACCACGGCGAGCTCCAGCCGGCCCAGCTGACGTGGCTGCGGACCGTCCTCGCCCTCCCGGCCTCCGAGGGGAGCCTGCTTGCGCTCCACCATCCGCCTCTGCCGTCCGTCCCGGACCTTGCGGTCACGGTGGAGCTGCGCGACCAGGCCGCGCTGGCCGACGTGCTGCGCGGGTCGGACGTGCGCGCCATCCTGGGCGGTCACCTGCACTACTCCACGTCGGGGACGTTCGCCGGTATCCCCGTCTCCGTCGCCGCCTCGACCTGCTACACGCAGGACCTCCAGACCCCGCAGCGCGGGACCCGCGGGCGCGACGGCGCCCAGGGTTTCAACCTCGTGCACGTGTACGACCGCACGGTGCTCCACTCGGTGGTGCCGATCGGCCGTTTCCCCACCGTGGGCAGCCCCGTCGACGCGGAGCGGACGGCTCAGCTGCTGGCCGAGGCCGGGGTGCACATCCCGCCTGCAGCGGGCTGAGGTGCATCGCCGCGAGCCCGTCAGGGTGAGGGCCGAGCGGTTGCCGCTCTCCCGTCCCGGGTCCATCGTGGGTACGAGGACGCGAGAAGGGACGCGCCCGCGCCCCCGCGTCTTCGCACGAGGAGGTTTCGATGAGTGCGACGTGGGACGCCTGGACCTTCCGTAACGAGGTCGGCGGCATGCGCGAGGGCGCGAGCCTGGTGGGCTTCAAGGTTCACGCCACGGACGGCGACATCGGCAAGGTCGACGAGGCGACGCTCGACGTGGGGGCCAGCCGGATCGTCGTCGACACCGGTCCCTGGATCTTCGGGCGCAAGGTCCTGCTCCCGGCGGGGACGGTCCAGCGTGTCGACTGGGACGACGAGTCGGTCTACGTGGACCTGACCAAGGGCCAGATCAAGGACTCGCCCGAGCTCGACGAGGGCGCGGACCTCACCGACGCGGGCTATCGCGACCGGGTCGGCGGGTACTACAGCGGCATCTACAGCCGCGGGATGCCGCCCGGCACGACGGGCGGGGGCATCTGACCGGGATGGTGTGACGACGGGGCGGTCCGGCGTCGGCCGGACCGCCCTCCTGCGTCTGCTCCGGTCGCCGGGGCGGAGGCCGTCGCGTGGCGCTCGTGTTGCGCCGGCCGGGCACGGCGGCGACGGTGGGAGAGGCACCACGGACCGCACGAGGGGGAGAAGACGGATGGCACAGACCTGGCAGGCATGGGCGTTCCGCGACGGCGACCAGGACGTCGAGAGCCTCGTGGGCTGGGCCGTACGGGCGCGGGACGGCGACGTCGGCACGGTCGACGACGCCTCCCTCGACGCCGGGGAGGGCGCGATCGTGGTCGGTAGCGGCCCGGTGTTCTTCGGCCACATGACGCTGCTCCCCGCGGGGGCGGTCAAGCGCATCGACCCCGAGGAGCGGTGCCTCCACGTCCCGCTCACGCGTGAGCAGATCGAGGGCGCTCCGCGGCGCCGCAGCGGCACCCGGTTCGACGACCCGGGGTACCGCGCGGAGGTCGCCGCGTACTACGGCTCCCTGCCCGGCGGGGCGTGACCAGAGGCGTCAGAGCCGCGGAGCTCGCCCGCACCGGGCTGACGTCGGCGGCTCGGCCCCGCCGTCACGGCCGTTCGGCTAGCGCCCCGCCGTCACGGCCGTTCGGCTAGCGCCCCGCCGTCACGGTCGGACGGGTGGCGGCCACGAGGTGCTCGGGCACCGGGTCGTAGTGGTCGTGCGCGGCCCGGCACGTGCCCCGGCCGCCGGTGATCGCCCGCAGGTCCACCGTGTAGTGGCGCAGCTCGGACGTGGGCACGTGGGCCTCGATGATGCCGGAGCCGTCCTCCGCCGTGCCCGTGTCGACCACCCGGCCCCGACGGGAGGACAGGTCGGCGAGGACGTCGCCCTGCGCCTCGGCCGGCACGCTGACGGTCACCGCCGAGACCGGCTCGAGGACGACGCTGCCGGCCTGCTGCATCGCCGTCGCCACGGCCTGCGCCGCGGCCGTGCGGAACGCCATGTCCGAGGAGTCCACCGAGTGGTACTTCCCGTCCACGCACTCCACCCGCAGGTCCGTGATCCGGTGCCCGTTGGGCCCGCCGGCCACGAGCGCGTCCTGGACGCCGCGCTCGACGGCGGGCAGGTAGTGCCGCGGGATCGCGCCGCCGACGATGGAGTCCACGAACGTCAGGCCGTCCCCGCGCGGTGCGGGGCTGACCACGAGCCGGACGACGGCGAACTGGCCGTGCCCGCCCGACTGCTTCTTCACCTTCCCCTCGACCTCGACGGCGCCGCCGATCGTCTCGCGGTAGGGCAGCCGCACCTCCTCCGTCGAGACGCGCACGCCGAACTTCCGCTCCAGCCGCTCGAGCGCGACCGCCAGGTGGGTGTCGCCCACCGCGGTGACGAGCGTCTGGCCGGACTCCTCGTCCTGGACGACGACGAGCGCCGGGTCCTCGGCGCACAGGCGCCGGAGCGCGTCGGTGAGCTTGTCGTCGTCCGACTGCGTGAGGGGCCGCACCGCCAGGGTGAACCCGCCCGGCGGCACCGGGAGCTCCGGCAGGGTCACCGGCCGCCCGGGCCGGGCGAGGAGGGTCCGGGTGGGGGAGTCCGAGAGCTTGGCGACGGCGGCGACGTCCCCGGCGACGACCTGCCGGACGTCGAGGTGGGTCCGGCCGAGCAGCCCGAAGATCCCGTGGAGGCGCTCCTCGGCGCCGGTGCTGGTGTTGACGAGGCGGTCGTCCTCGCGGACCGTCCCGGAGAGCACCTTCAGCAGCGAGACCTGGCCGACGAACTGGTCGGCGAGGGTGCGGAAGACGTGCACGAGCGGCTCCGCTGCCGGGTCGGCGACGACGACGGTCGGCTCGCCGCCGACCAGCACCGTGGCCGGGTGCAGGTCCGGCGACGGGCCGATCTCGCAGATGAAGTCCCCGAGCCGGTCCACGGCCGCGCCGGTGAGGCCGGAGCCGACGAGGACCGGGAAGATCGCGCTCTCCGCGACGGCGCGGCGCAGGGTGCGCTCGAGCTCGGCGGGCGGTGGCTCGTCCCCGGAGAGGTAGTGCTCGAGCTGGTCGTCGTCGCCGCTGACGACCTCCTCCACCAGCTCGGTGTGCCGGCTGTGCTCCAGGTCGGCCAGCTCCGGCGGCACCGGGCCGGTGGACTCCGTCCCCTCGGCGTCGTAGCGGTGGGCGACGTCGAAGAGCACGTCCGCGACGCCGGAGAAACCCGCCTTCTCGACGATCGGCAGCTCCAGCGGGAACAGCCGCCCGCCCAGCCGGGCGCGCAGGTCTGCGAGGACGCCCTCGAAGTCCGCGGACGGCTTGTCCTCCTTCGTGACGAAGATGAACCGGGGGATCCCGAGCTCGCGGCACCGCGCCCAGACGCGCTCGTCGCCGGGCTGGACACCCTCCACCGCGCTGACGACGACGACCGCCAGGTCGGCCACGGACAGGGCGGCGTCGACGACCTGACCGAACTCGTCGTGCCCGGGGGTGTCGATGAGGTTGAGCTTGCAGGTCTGGCCGGCCGCGGTGGTCCACGGGACGGAGGCGACCGCGAGGGTGAGCGTCTGGCGGCGGCGAACCTCCTCGGGGTCCGTGTCGAGCACCGAGGTGCCCTCGTCGACCCGCCCCAGACGCTGGGTGGCGCGCGCACGGTGCAGCAGCGCCTCGGCGAGGGAGGTCTTGCCGCCGGCGGCATGGCCGACCAGGGCGACGTTGCGGATGGCTGAGGTGACGACGTCGTCCATGACCACTCTCCAGCGAGCATGCCCCCGGGCCGGGGCCGGTTCGTCAGATCGTAGTCGCGCGGCGGCGTCGCGGAGAGGGCAACGGTCCCTTGTCCGCCGTCGCGACCGGCGGTAGAGGGGCGGCACGACCAGGCTGCCGAAGTGGTCACTCGCCGCGACCACTTCAGCGACCCGACGGCGACCCGACGCCGACTCGACGCCGACCCGTCGGAGCCGCGCGCCGCCGGCTCAGGTGGCCGAGGCGGCCGCGATGCTGGCGATCGACCCGTCCAGCACGCGGTCGAACTCCTCCGGCGTCTGGGACACGTCGAGGCCCTCGGTGAGCGCCCGCGAGAAGCTGGCGATGACGCCGTGGTTGCGCGCCAGGCGCGCGTTGGCCTCCTCCCGGCTGTAGCCGCCCGAGAGGAACAGCACGCGCAGCACGTTCGGGTGGGCGACGAACGGGGCGTACAGGTCGTCGGTCTCCGGCGGGGTCAGCTTGAGCATCACGAGGTGCTCGGGCGGCAGGCGGTCGAGCCGGGCGGCCAGCTCGTCGCGGAGCTGGTCGTCGGCCTCCGGCTTGCGTGCGCTGTGGATGTCGATCTCCGGCTCGATGATCGGGACGAGCCCGGTGGCGAGGATCTGCTCCGCCACCTCGAACTGCTGGCGGACGACGTCGGTCAGGCCGGGGCCCGGCAGGGAGATCGTCGAGCGCATCTTCGTGGCGAAGATGCCCTGCGCCAGCGCCCGCTCGAGCAGGGCGTCGAGGTACGGGATGCGCTTCATCAGCCGTGCGCCGTCGGCCTCCTTCTGCAGCCCCTTGTCGACCTTGAGGAACGGGACCACGGTCTTCACCGCCCACAGGTAGTCGGCGGTCGGCCGGCCGAGGATCTGCCGGTCCATGGTGTTCTCGAACAGGATCGTGCCGATGATCCGGTCGCCGCCGAAGACCGGAGAGGTGATGATCCGCGTCCGCATCTCGTGCACGAGGTCGAACATCTCGTCCTCGTCGGCGTAGGCGTCCTCGGGGATGCCGTAGCGGCGCAGCGTCTTGGGCGTGCTGCCGCCGCTCTGGTCCAGCGCCGCCACGAAGCCGGTGCCGTTCCTGACCTTGTCCAGCTGCTGCTCGTCCATCGCCCGCTCCGTGGTCTCGTCGTCGTCCCCGGTGCGTCCATCGTCCCTCGCCGCGCACCCGCCCGGGCCGGGACGGAGGACCTTCGGAACTTGTTAGGTGACCCTTACCTGATCTACGCTCGCGGCGCGCGGCAACCGGTGCCGCGGAGAAGGAGCGCCATGACACTGGGCACCCGCGGCCTGACCGCCGCCGCCGTCACCACGCTCGCCCTGGCCCTCTCGGCCTGCGGCGGCGACGCGACAGACGACTCTGACGCCACGGGCGGGGCGGGGGCGGGCAGCACCCTGACGATCTACTCCGGACGGAACGAGGAGCTCGTCGGGCCCCTCCTCGACCAGCTCGAGGACGCAGTCGGCACGACGGTCGAGGTTCGCTACGCAGGCTCCTCCGAGCTCGCCGCCCAGCTGCTCGAGGAGGGCGAGGGCACCGACGCCGACCTGTTCTTCTCGCAGGACGCCGGGGCCCTGGGCGCTCTGGCCAAGGCGGGCATGCTCGAGCCCCTGCCCGAGGAGACCCTCGGCCACGTGCCGGAGGCCTACCGCGACGACGAGGGCCGCTGGGTCGCCACCTCCGCCCGTGCCCGGGTGCTCGCCTACGACCCGGAGACGGCGCCCGAGGTCGAGGGCTTCACGGGCATCGACCAGGTCCTCGACGAGGCCTACCGCGGCAAGCTCGCCTACGCCCCGACGAACGCCTCCTTCCACGCTTTCGTCACCGCCCTGCGGATGGACCGCGGCGAGGACGGGGCCCGGCAGTGGCTGGAGGACTTCGCCGCCCTCGAGCCGCAGGCCTACGACAACAACATCGCCGTGCTCGACGCGGTCGACGGCGGCCAGGCGTCCATCGGCCTCATCAACCACTACTACTGGTACGAGAGGGTGGCCGAGCAGGGCGAGGACGCCGTCTCCGCGCGCATCCACTTCCTCGACAGCGACGACCCCGGCGCGCTCGTCAACGTGGCCGGCGTGGGCGTGCTGGCCGGGTCCGACGCCGAGGACGCCGCCGTGGACGCGGTGGAGTTCCTCCTCTCCGACGAGGCGCAGCAGTACTTCGCCGACACCACGGCGGAGTACCCGGTGGTCGAGGGCATCACCAGCGAGAAGCACGATCTCGAGCCCCTCGGCGAGAGCTCCTCGGTCGACCTCAACGACCTCGACTCGCTCGACGCCACCCTCGCCCTGCTCGACGAGGTGGGACTGACCTGACCGTGACGTCGATCCCGCCGGCCCACCGGGACGCACCCGGCGGACGGCGGCGACCCCGCTGGACCGCCGGCCGGCCGCCGGCGGTCCTGCTCGTGCCCGCGATGGTCGCTGCCGCCGTCGCGCTGCTGCCGATCGCCTACCTGGTGGTGCGCACGGCCGAGGCGGGGGCGGCGGGAGTGATGGAGACGCTGTGGCGGGAGCGCACGCTGTGGCTCGTGCTCCGCAGCCTCGGGCTGGCGGCCGCCGTGACCGGTTCCTGCCTGGTGATCGGCGTCGCCCTGGCCTGGCTGACGACCCGGACCGACCTGCCCGGACGGGGGACCTGGGCCGTCGTCGCCGCCCTGCCGCTCGCGGTGCCGAGCTACGTCGCGGCCTACGCGTGGATCTCCGTGGTACCCGCCCTCGCCGGGTTCTGGGGCACCTGGCTGGTGCTCACCGCGTGCACCTACCCGTACGTGTTCCTGCCGGTGGCCGCCACGCTGCGCCGCGTCGACCCGGCGCTGGAGGAGGTCTCCCGGTCCCTCGGCCGGTCGGCGCTGCGCACCTACCTGACCGTCACCGCCCGTCAGGTCCGCCCCGCCGCTGCCGCGGGGGCGCTGCTCGTGGCGCTGTACACCCTCAGCGACTTCGGCACCCCGTCCCTGCTGCGCTACGACGTCTTCACCCGCGTCATCCACACCTCCTACCGCGCCTCCTTCGACCGCACCCCGGCCGCCGTGCTGTCGGTCGTGCTCGTGGTCATCACCGTGGCGATCACGGTGGCCGAGTCCCGCACCCGGGGCCGGGCCGAGGCCTCCCGGGTCGGGTCCGGCGCCGCCCGCACCCCGCCGACGGCGCAGCTGGGCCGCGCCCGGCCCCTCGCCCTGGCGGGCACGGCGGCGGTAGCGGCGGTCTCGCTCGGGTTCCCCGCCGTCGTCCTCGCGTACTGGATGGTCCGGGGCAGCTCGGCCGGCCTGGAGTGGGACCGCCTGGCCCCCGCGGGCGCGGCGACCCTGTGGGTCGCGCTGCTCGGGGCGCTCGCGGCCACGGCGCTGGCGGTGCCCGTGGGGGTGCTCGCCGCCCGGCACGCCTCCCGCGGCGGGCGCCTCATCGAGCACGCCACCTACGCCGGGCACGCGCTGCCGGGCATCGTCGTCGGGCTGGCGCTGGTGTTCTTCGGGGTGCGATGGGCCGAGCCGATCTACCAGCGCACCCCGTTGCTGGTCCTCGCCTACGCCGTGCTGTTCATGCCCGCCGCGATCGGGTCGGTCCGCGCCGCCGTCGCCCAGAGCCCGCCGCGCCTGGAGGAGATCGCCCGTTCTCTGGGCCAGCGGCCCGCCGACGTGCTGCGCCGCGTCACCCTGCCGCTGGCGGGCCCGGGGATCGCCGCCGGCTTCGCCCTGGTCATGCTCACCGTGATGAAGGAGCTGCCGGCCACGCTGCTGCTGCGCCCCACGGGCATGGACACCCTCGCCACCCGGCTCTGGACCGAGACGGGGGTCGGCGCCTACGCCGCCGCCGCGCCCTACGCCGTCGCCCTGGTGCTCCTCGCCGCGGTGCCGACGTTCCTGCTCTCCCGCGTCCAGTCGCGCATGGTCGCCCCGCGCGGGACAGGTGGGATCCTGGAGGAGGGCCACGTCGTCGAGGAGACAGGGGGTGAGACGTGAAGCGGCTGACCGTGCGCGGGCTGCGCAAGTCCTTCGGGGAGACGCCGGTGCTGCGCGGTGTCGACCTCGAGGTGCCCTCCGGCGCCTTCGCCGCCGTCCTCGGCCCCTCGGGCTGCGGCAAGACCACGCTCCTGCGCGTCATCGCCGGGTTCGAGACCGCCGACTCGGGCGAGGTCCGCGTCGGTGACCGCGTGGTGACCGGGCCGGGCCGGGCCCTCCCGCCGGAGCGACGCCGCGTCGGCGTCGTCCCCCAGGAGGGGGCGCTCTTCCCGCACCTGTCGGTCGCCGAGAACGTCGCCTTCGGCCTGCCCCACCGCGGCCGGGACGCCACCCGGCGCCGGCGCGAGCGGGTGGGGGAGCTCCTCGCCCTCGTGGGTCTCGCCGACCTCTCCGGGCGGATGCCGTCCCAGCTCTCCGGCGGGCAGCAGCAGCGCGTGGCCCTGGCGCGCGCGCTGGCCCCGGGCCCCGACGTCGTCCTGCTGGACGAACCCTTCTCCGCCCTCGACGCCGGGCTGCGGGCCGCGCTGCGGGAGGACGTGCGCGAGGCCCTCCAGGCGATCGGCGCCACGGGCGTGCTGGTCACGCACGACCAGGAGGAGGCGCTGAGCATCGCCGACCAGGTCGCCGTGATGCGCGAGGGCGTGGTGGTCCAGTCCGCGACGCCGCGCGAGCTCTACGCCGCGCCGGCGGACCTGGACGTGGCCACGTTCGTGGGGGAGGCGGTGGTGCTGCCCGCGCGCGTCGAGGACGGCGTGGCGACGACGGCGCTCGGCCGGCTCTCGCTCCTGCGCGGCGCGGCGGGGGAGCACGGCACGGGGCGTGTGGTGCTGCGCCCCGAGCAGCTGCACATGGTGCGGGCCGGCCGGGCGGGCGTCACCGCCCGCGTGCGCGGGACGACGTTCTACGGCCACGACGCCAGCGTGCGGCTCGAGGTCACCGGGCCGGACGGGCGCGTGGTGCCGGTGCTCTGCCGCACGCAGGGACCCTTGCCCGAGCACGAGGAGGTCGGTGTCATCGTGGCCGGGCCGGTGAGCTTCTTCGCCGACGCCTGACCCGTCGGGGCTACCAGTTCGCCGGCCTGGTGGCCGTGCGCAGCCACACGTCGAAGAAGTGGTCGAGGTCCTCGCCGGAGACCTCCTCGGCGAGCGCCTCGAAGTCGGCGGTGGAGGCGGCGGCGCCGTCGTACCTGCCGACCCACTCGCGCGCGAGGTCGAAGAAGTCGTCGTCGCCGATCCGCAGCCGCAGGGCGTGCAGCGTGCCCGCGCCCCGGAGGTACACCGCGCCCGCGAACATGTTCGCCGCACCCGGGTCACCCACCCGCACGGTCCAGAGGGGGTCGTTCGCCGGGGTCCTCATGAGGGCGTCGAACTGCTGCTGGGCGGTCCGGCCGCCCCGGTGCTCGGTCCACAGCTGCTCGCCGTACGTGGCCCAGCCCTCGTTGAGCCAGATGTCGGACCAGCGTTCGGGGCTGACGGCGTTACCCACCCAGGAGTGCGCGAGCTCGTGAGCGGCGGTGGCCTCGTCGGCCACCAGGGAGAACAGCGAGCGCGTCTGGGTCTCCAGCGCGTAGTCGACCGAGTCGTCGTCGACGATCGAGCCGTACGCCACGAAGGGGTAGTCCCCGAAGATGCCCTCGAAGAACTCCAGCATGTCCTCGGTCAGCGCCAGCGTGGCAGCGGTCTGCCGGGCGTTGGGCTCGGTGAGGTCCGCGTCGACCGCGTCGATGACCGGCACCCCCGCGGCCGTGCTCGTGCTCAGCCGGTAGTTCCCGATGGACGCGGTGGCCAGGTAGGGAGCCATCAGGTCCTCGCTCGCGTCCCAGAGCCACGTGGTCAGGCCGTCCTCCGTGCTCCGGTCCACCAGCAGCCCGTTGGCCGCGACGACGAGGCCTTCGGGCACGGCGACCGCAAACGTGAAGGTGGCCTTGTCCGTGGGGTGGTCGTTGACGGGGAACCAGGTCGCGGCGCCGTCCGGCTCGTTGGCGACCATGGCGCCGTCGCGGGTGGTGACCCAGCCGTACAGCGCTCCCGTGGCGTCCAGCGGCCGGCCCGTCGTGCCGCCGTACTCGACGACGACCTCGACGTCCTTGCCGTCCCTCAGACCACGGCGCGGCGTGACGACGAGCTCGTTCTCCTGCTGGGTGAAGGTGGCGCGCCTGCCGTCCACCTCGACCTCGGTCACCGTCAGACCGCGCAGGTCGAGGTTGAACCGGCTCAGGTCCTCCGTCGCCTCCAGGTCGATCGTCGCGGTCCCCTCGAGGTGGCCCTCGAGCGGTGCCGGCTCGGCCGCGGGCGGGGTGTAACGAAGCTCGAGATCGTAGTGCTCGACGTCGATTCCGCCGTTGCCGGCCAGCGGGAAGTACGGGTCCCCGACGCCGGCGCTGCCCGGGGAGAAGCGCGGGCCGTGGTCGCCGTCGTCCGCCGCGCTCGCGGGGATCGGGGCGAGCACGAGACCGGCCGTCGACAGTGCCGCGAGCAGGTACCGGGCACCGCGTGAAGAAGGTCGTGCGACCGCTGCAACCATGTCGTCCTCGTTGACGTCAGGGCGAACGCGCGGAGTGCGCTCGCCGCGGTCCGACCATGGTGACCCCGGGGCGGCCGGCACCGGAAGACCGGCCTCAGCTGGCAGACCCCGAGACCGCCCCTCAGGTGGCCGACCCCGTCGGCGGGCGGTCCGCCCCGGTCTCCGGCGGCTGGGCCGGCGCCGGCGTGCGGGCCTCGGTCACCCGAAGGTCGGCGGGAGCCCGCTGGCGGCGGGAGAGGGCGAGGAACGGGAGCGCGAGCACGGAGATGCCGGCACTGACGACGAACGAGCCGCCGTAGCCCCACACGTCCGCCGACCGGCCCAGCACGGGCTGGGCCCACACCCCGCCGGCCGAGCCGACGAGCGAGTCGAAGGAGAGGATGGTCGCCCGCTGCTCGGACGGGATCAGGCCGTTGAGGTACGCCTGCCGGATCGGCATCTCGGCCGCGTAGAGGAGGGCCCAGACCACGATCAGGGCGATGACCGCGAGGAAGCTGTCGATCACCCCGATGCCCACCAGGGAGGCGGCGCTCGCGACCGTGGTGGCGATGAGGGCGGAGGTCCGACGGCGGAAGAGCCGCCGGATCCACGGGGCGGCGAGCCCGCCGAGGATCTGCGCGCCGGCGACGATCGCGGCCACCAGACCTGCCACCTGGTACGCCTCCGGGTCGCCGTAGAGGTCGAGCAGGTAGGGCTGGAGGGCGTAGAAGACGTAGAACCCGACGCCGCCGGTGAAGAACGCCTCGAGCATGAGCCACTTCACCGCGGGCCGGCGCCAGCCGTGGTCGACGGAGTCGCGCAGGACGCGGGTCATCTCCCGCCACGGGTGGCGCGTGCGGTGCGGGGTGAACCCGATGTCACGCATGAGCCGGAACGCGACGGCGAACATCGCGAGGAGGATCGCCGCCCGGACCAGGAACGGGACGCCGAGGTTGGTCTGCGCCGCGATGAAACCGCCGGCGAGCGAGCCGACCAGCATGGCGACGCCCGAGACCACCTGGCCGCGGCCGAACACCGGCTCCATCTCGCCGGTGTACCCCGACGCGGTGAGGGCGTCGACGAGCCAGGCCTCGACGGCGCCGGAGAAGAACGTGAAGCCAAGGCCGATGAGCACCGAGGAGATCGCCCACTGCCAGAACGGGGCGTGCAGGTACCACAGGAGCACGTAGACGAGCGTGGTCACGCTGAGCGTCACGGTCCCCAGCAGGTAGGACGCGCGGCGGCCGATGGTGTCGGCCACGACGCCGGTGGGCACCTCGAACAGCACCATCCCGAGCGTGAAGAACGCGTTGGCGGAGAACGCCTCGAGGTTCGACAGGCCCGCGTCGAGCAGGAAGATCGTGTTGATGCCCCAGATCAACGACGCCGCCAGGGTGTTGCCCAGCAGCAGCACCAGGTAGATCCGGATGATCGCGGCAGGGCGCATCGCTCAGCCCGCCCTCTCCGGCTCGGTTCGGGCGGCGGGGAGGGGGAGGAGCGGCACCAGCGTGCCCAGGGCCCGTGGGACGGCCACGGCGGCCTCCTCATCGAGGTACTCCGGGCGATGGTACGCGCGGCACCGAGCGGAGGACAGAGGCCGGCTGCGGATCCGCCGCGTCAAACCCGTGACTCCGCCGCCGAGTTTGTTACAACATTAGGTCATTCGTCGCGGAGGACGAGGCAACGGGGCCGACGCCGCGACGGGCGTGCGAAGGAGACGCAGATGAACGTCCACCGGATCTGGTCCGGGCGCGGCCCGCTGGCCGCCGTCGCCGCAGCGCTCGCACTGACGCTCGCGGCATGCTCGTCCGGCGGGGAGACCGAGACCCCGACCGGCGCTGGAACTGGCGGTGGGGGCGGAGAACCGCAGCAGATCACCTTTCTGACCCACTGGGGCCCCGAGCAGGTGGCGCAGCTCGAGGACGCGGCGGCGAGGTTCAGCCAGGAGGAGCCGGACATCACCGTCACGGTGCAGGCGGTGCCGTTCGCCAACCTGCTGAGCACGCTGCGGACCCAGGGCGGGTCCGCCAGCGGCCCGACGATGGCGAGCATCTACGACGCCTGGCTGCCGGAGCTGGTCCGTGACGGCGTCGCCGCCCCCGCACCTGCCGACGTCGCCGAGGAGGTCCGCAGCTCCTGGTCCGAGAACGTCGTCTCGGCCTTCAGCGCGGAGGACCAGGTGTACGGCCTCCCGAACGAGATCGACCTCTACGCCCTGAACTACAACACGCGGCTGTTCGAGGAGGCGGGGCTCGACGGTCCGCCCGCCACCTTCGAGGACCTGAGGTCCTACGCCCGGACGCTGACCGACGAGGCGGCGGGCCAGCACGGGTTCGGCGTGATCACCAACTGGGCGTCGGGAGCGGTGCACCCGTTCCTCTCGCTCGCGGCCTCGAACGGCGGTCACCTGCTCGACGACGACGGTCGGGCGGCACTGAGCGACGAGAAGGTGGTCGCCGTCGCGGAGCTCTACCAGCAGATGCTCGACGACGGCTCGGTCGACCCCCAGGCGAGCGCCGCCAACGCGAACACGACGGGCCCGTACCTGGACAACTTCGCCGGCGGGAAGACCGCGATGATCATCATGGCGAACTGGTGGCAGGGCTCCCTCAAGGAGACCATGGGCGACTCCTACGCCGACGTCGCGACCGCTCCCATCCCGGTCGGCCCGGACGGGGACGGGCCGTCGTCGATCTCGTACTCCTGGCTCAGCATGGTCAACGCCAACGCCGACGAGGCCGCCCAGGAGGCGTCCTGGAAGTTCCTCACCTGGCTCAACGGCCCGGACTCCGGCGAGAACGGCTCCTCGGCCATGGGCGACATTCTCGTCGGCATGGGCATCCTGCCCTCGCGCACGTCAGACGTCGACGCCCACGAGGAGGCACTCTCCGACCCGTTCCTGAAGGCCTACGTCGACGGACTCCCGGACGCCACCCCGTTCCCGACCGTCGTCGGCGGGGACGCGGCGAGCCAGGCGCTGCAGAAGCACATCGAGAGCCTGGTCTTCGGTCAGGCCACGCCGCAGGAGGCCATGGACGCGGCGACGTCCGAGGTCGACGCCGCGCTGGGCAAGTAGCTGCGCGGTCGGAGCACTCCCGTGACGACGACGCTCGAGGCCGCCGGGCGTGGCACCCGCCACGTCCGGGGCGGCGGCACCACGCCGTCGAAGCAGAGCGGGACGCGGAAGTACCGGCTCGCCGCGGTCGGGTTCCTCAGCCCCGCCCTGATCCTCATCTGCGCCTTCGTGGTCCTCCCGATGGCCCTGACGTTCTGGATCAGCCTCCACCGGTGGTCGATGTTCACCCCGCTGACCGAGATGGAGTTCGTCGGGGCGGACAACTACCGGTCCGTGCTGGCCAGCGGGACCCATCTGGCCGCGCTGCGCAACACGATCGTCTACGTGGGGCTCAGCGCGGCCGTCACCATCCCGCTCGCGTTCCTGCTCGCCCTGCTGCTGTACTTCCCTGGGCTGCGAGGCCGGGGACTGGTCAGGGTGCTGCTCTTCTCCACCTACGTCGTGCCGACGGTCGCGATCGTCATCATCTGGTCGAACCTGTACGCCCCCGGCTACGGACCGATCGACAACCTGCTCGCGCTCGCCGGCATCGACTCGCCCGGGTGGCTGAGCAACCCGCAGAGCGCCCTGTTCTCGCTCGTGGTCTTCAACGTGTGGCAGATGCTCGGGTACTACGTCGTCCTCCTCGTCGCGGGGCTGACACAGATCCCCGAGGAGATCTACGAGGCGGCCCGGCTGGACGGTGCCGGCCCGGTGCGCCAGACGGTGAGCATCACCGTCCCGCTGCTGCGCAACACGCTCGTCTTCGTCCTGCTCATGACGATCATCAACTCCATCCAGGTCTTCGACCCGGTGTACCTGCTCACCCAGGGCGGACCGGTGGACTCGACCAACGTGCTGTCCTTCGACATCCAGCGCACCGCGTTCCAGTTCGGGCTGGCCGGGGAGGCCAGCGCCATGGCGTTCAGCCTGCTGGTGCTCCTGGCCGTGGTGGCAGGCATGCTCGTGGGTTCGGCACGGAGGCGGCCATGAGCCTGCCGCCCCCGACGAGTGTCGCGCCCGCCGTCGCCGGGCGCGCCCGGCCCGCGACCGCGCCACGTCGTCCCCGGCGGCGGTCGCCGCGCCGGCTGGCCCTCTACGGCGTCCTCGTCACCGTCGCCCTGATCCAGTTCGCCCCGCTGTACTGGCTGATCATCTCGACGCTGAAGACGCCCGAGGAGTTCGCGAGCATCCCGCCCACCTGGTTCCCCGCGGCACCGACCCTCGACGCCTACGCCCGGGTCTTCAGCGACGTCCCGTTCGGCCGGTCGATCCTGAACAGCGTGCTCATCGCGGGAGTCAGCAGCGCCGCGGTTCTCGTGACCTCGACCATGGCGGGGTACGTCTTCGCGAAGTACCGCTTCCGCGGGCGGGACGCCATCTTCTGGGGCGTCGTCGCCACGATGTTCCTCCCCCCGATCGTCACGCTCGTCCCGCTCTATCACGTGGTCTCCAGCCTCGGGCTGTCGGACTCGTACCTCGGTGTGATGCTGCCGTGGCTCGTCAACGCCTTCGGGATCTTCCTCATGCGGCAGTTCATCGCCGACGTCCCGGACGAGCTCATCGATGCGGCGCGTATCGACGGCGCGAGCGAGCTGCGCATCCTGGTCCAGGTGGTGGCGCCGCTGCTCCGGCCGGCGACCATCACCCTGCTGGTGTTCACCATCGTCTACTACTGGAACAACTTCCTCTGGCCGCTGTCGATCCTTCAGTCCGAGGCCAAGTACCCGGTCGTGCTCACGCTCTCCCGCCTGCTCTCCTACACGATGGGCGTGGGCTACCAGAACGTGGTGATGGCCGGCGCGCTCGTCGCCAGCCTGCCCACCCTCGTGGTCTTCCTCCTCGCCCAGCGCGTCTTCGTCCAGGGCATCGCCCGCACGGGGGTGAAGTGATGCACCGGGGCGGCACACTCGCGGGCGGTGTGGCCGTGGGGGTCGACGTCGGTGGGACGCACCTGCGTGTGCTCGCCGGCGGTGGTGAGCGCGGCCGGGCCGACGTGCACGAGGTGCGTGACGTGCCGGTGCCCCGCAGCACCGAGGCCATCGTCGACGCGATCGCGGTGCTGGGACTCGAGTCCGCCGACGGCGAGCCGGTCCGGTCGGTCGCCGTCGGGCTGCCGGGCTGGACGACGTCGACCGTCCCGAGGTGGGTGCCGAACCTGCCCTTCCTCGACGGTGCCCCGCTCGCCGAGGCGGTGGCCGAGCGTCTCGGGGCGACGTGCGTGCTGCTGAACGACGCCCAGGCGACGCTCCTCGGGGAGCTGAGCGAGGGGGTGCTGCGCGGGCGGAGCTCGGCGGTGCTGGTCGCGCTGGGGACCGGCATCGGCGGCGCCGTGCTCCTGGAGGGCCGTCTCGTCCGGGGCCACCGTGGCTGCGCGGGGTCGTTCGGGTGGTTGCCCGTGGACGGGGAGATGCCCGACCCGCATCACGGCGGCTGGGAGAGGGCCGCCTCAGGTGCGTCGCTCGACGCTGCCGGGGGGCCATGGGGTGGTGCGGCAGGCTTGGTCGCCGCGGCACGGCAGGGGGACGGGGCCGCGATCGCCGTGGTCGAACGGTTCGGCACCCTGCTCGGACGGGGCACGGCGGCGCTCGCGAGCGTCTTCGACCCCGAGGTGATCGTCGTCGCCGGCGGCCTCAGCGACGCGTTGGACCTGCTGCGCGAGCCGACCCTGCGCGCCCATGCCGCGTACGCCTCGCCGGCGGGGCGGGAGGTGCCGGTGGTGCGGGCGGCGCTCGGACCCGGAGCGGGGGTGGTGGGGGCGCTGCGCGCCGCCACCGAGCCGGAGGTGCTGCAGTGACCGATCTTGTGCCCGCTCCGCGTGCGGCCACGCTCGACCCGGACTCGGCGGTGCCCCTGTACGCGCAGCTGGAGGACCTCCTTCTGCGGCGGGTCGAGGCGGGCGAGTGGGCCGCCGGTACGCAGATTCCCACGGAGTCCCAGCTGTGCGAGGCCTACGGCGTCAGCCGTGTGACTGTCCGTCAGGCCCTGGGCAGGCTGGTGCGGCGAGGACTGCTCAGCCGGGGCCGGGGACGAGGCACGTTCGTCCGCGACGCCCGTCTGACCGCCGGTGCGCGTTCGGTCTCCTCGTTCTCGGCAGAGCTGAGCGAGCGGGGCATGCGGCCCGGCTCGCGGGTGCTCGACGTGGCGCGGGAGCCGGCCGACCCCGAGGTGGCCGCCGCCCTCGACCGTGAGCCGGGCGCCGAGCTGATCCGCCTCCGCCGGATCCGTCTCGGTGACGGGCTGCCGATCGCCGTGCAGACCAGCCTGCTCGTGGCGGAGCGCTTCCCGGACCTCGAGGCGCACCTCGGCGACGACGTGTCGCTCTACGCGATCCTCCGCGCCCGGTACGGCACCGTGCCGGTGGAGGCCACGGAGGTCTTCCGGGTGACCGGGATGCCGAAGGAGATTGCCCCGCTGCTCGACGTCGGGCGCGGCGCGCACGGGTTCCACGCCACACGCGTGACCTATGACGGCCGGGAGGCCTTCGAGCACACCACCAGCTACCTCCGGGGGGACCGGTACGAGATCCGGCTGACCCTCCGGAACACCAGGTAGCACAGAGCGAGAGGAAGCACCATGACGAACCGATCCGTGTACACCGCGCGCTTGGTCGAGCTGCTCGACACCTTGGCCACCACGCAGGACGAGGCCCTGGACGCCGTCGCGCACCGGTGCGCGGACACCCTGGAGCGCCACGGCCTCATCCACCTCTTCGGCAGCGGGCACTCGGTGATCCCGACCCTCGAGGCGTTCCCCCGGTACGGCAGCTTCGTGGGCCTCTACCCGCTCAACGACCCGCGGCTGATGTGGCACAACGTGCTCGGTCCGGGCGGGGTGCGGGAGCTCCTCTGGCTGGAGCGCACGGAGGGCTACATCGACAAGTTCCTCTCGCACGAGCCCCTCGACGACGGCGACGTGCTCGTCGTGTACTCGCACAGCGGACTCAACGCCGCGGGCATCGACGCGGCGTTGTACGCGAAGGTGCGGGGCTTGTTCGTGGTCGCGGTGACGTCGGGCGCGAGCCTCGCCAGGCCGACGCCGCACTCGAGCGGCAGACGACTGGCGGACGTCGCGGACGTCATGATCGACACCGGTGTGCCGGTCGAGGACGCGATCGTCTCCGTGGACGGGTGGGACCGGCCGGTCGGCGGCTCCTCGACCGTGGTGGCCGCCGTCGTCAGCCACGAGATCATCGCCCGCACCGCGACCGTCCTCGCCGGGCGGGGCATCACCATGCCCACCTTCGTCTCCCCGACGGTTCCCGGAGCCACGCTGTCCTCGAACGACGAGGTGTTCGCCGACCACGAGCGCTACGTGCACGATGCGCGCGGCCGGTCGCTCCCAACCCTCCGCTCCGGGCCGGGCAACCAGAGCGGCGCCCTGATCGCGGCGGAGCACGAGGAGCCGTAGCGTCCTGAGCCGGTGCGTCCGTCACCCGAACGCCGCGCAGAGCCGCTCGCGGGCACCCTCCGGGTCGTCCACCCGGTCCCAGCGGCCCGAGACGACGGTCACGCGCGCGGCGCCGTCCGGGTCCTCGATCCGCAGCTCGCCGTGGTTCACCCAGATCAGCTCGCCGGGAAGGCTGTACTGGTAGGACTCCGTGCCGAGGACGCGTCGCGTGCGCACGGTGCTCGCGTCCGGCGCGAGGTCGTCGACGACGAAGACGTCGGTGGCACCCTCCGTGCGCAGGTCCGTTCCGGGGATCGTGTAGTGCTCCCCGTACGTCTGGTGCGTGATCTGCTGGGTGAGTCGGCCGTCGGGCCCGTAGGTGCGGTGGGTGACGACCGAGTGGCCGACGCGGTGCCGCTCGAGCTGGGCCGCCGGGCAGCGCGGTCCGGGCGCGGGCTCGAACCGGCGGGAGTCGCCGAGCCCGAGGCAGACGACCGTGCCGGGCCCGCCCTCGGTGAGGCACTTCCACTCATGGCCCTCGGCCGGCGGAGGCACGAGCCGCGTGCGGTCGACGGTCCCGTCGTCGGCGACCTCCGCGAAGCCCTCACGGGTCACGACCAGCAGGCCCGGATGTGCCGAGGGGATGAAGTCTCCCGACTCCGCGAGGAACTCCGACAGCTCCTGCTCCGGCGACCTCGTGGGCGGCCCGGCGTCCGCCGTCGCGGTCGGCATGTCCGGCGGAGGAGACGGCTCCGTGGCGCCGTCCGGCGGGCCGGTGCACGCGGCGAGCAGCACGGCCGCGCCCGCAGCACGCAGGATGCGGGCGTCCATGGCAGCCTCCTCGCCGAGACGGCCCCAGACTACGACGGCAGCGGCCGGCGTACCCGGGCCGGACCCGCGCCGTCGCACCGGGCGGAGATCTCTCGACGCGCCGCTCGTCGCGGTCCCGGGAGGGAATCTCTCCTCCGTCCTCGGACGTACCTCCTGGAAGAGGCGGACGGGAGAGAATCGTGGCGGCGCATCGTCGACGAGGAGGAGTACCCCGCTGTGGACTGGACGCTCGAGGTTGTCATCGTGCCGGTCAGCGACATCGACCGGGCGATCGAGTTCTACCGCGACAAGGTCGGCTTCGAGCTCGACCACCACACCGTGAACGGGCCGATGAACTTCGCGCAGCTGACGCCGCGAGGGTCGGGCTGCTCGATCGTCATCGGGTCGCTGCCCGCCCAGCAGCAGATGGCGCCCGGCTCGCTGCACGGGACGCAGCTGGTCGTCGCGGACGCCGAGGCGGCGCGGCAGGAGCTGATCGACCGAGGGGTCGAGGCGAGCGAGATCACCGTCTTCGACGAGCGCGACGGAGGGACGTTCTTCGGCTTCGCCGATCCGGACGGCAACACGTGGGCGGTGCAGCAGATCCGCGCGCGGGCGGACAAGCCGTTGATCCCACTGGAGGCGCGGGTCCGCTTCGGGAGCGAGTGAGGGCCGTCCGGTGACCCTCGCGCGCACCGCCCTCCCCGTCCGGCCGTGGCCCTGGCCGGCGCTCGCGGCCGGCCTCGCCGCGAGCCTGGCCGCGCCGGTCACACTGGCCGCCGCGACGGGGTTCGCGCGGGGCGTGCTGGTGGCGCTGGTGGCCGCTTCGCTCTACGCGGCAGGCGCGGCGGCGGTCGCGGCACGGTGGCCGCGGCGTGCTCTTGGCGCCGCCAACGCCGTCACGCTGGCGCGCCTGGTGATGGTGTCGTGGATGGCGGGGGTGCTCGTGGTGGTGCGGGAGGGCGCCTGGCAGGTGCCGCTCGCCGTGGTGGGCCTGTGCTGCCTGCTGCTCGACGGCGTCGACGGCCGGGTGGCCCGGTGGCGCGGGCTGGTCAGCACGTTCGGGGCACGGTTCGACCTGGAGGTCGACGCCGCGCTCGTGCTCCTGCTGAGCGTCGCCGTCGCCGCGCTGGGCGTCACCGGCTGGTGGGTGGTCTCGATCGGCGTGGTGCGGTACGCCTACGTGGTGGCCGGTGCGGCGTGGCCGTGGCTGCGCGGGCCGCTCTTCCCGAGCCTGGCGCGCAAGGTGGTCGGCGTGTGCGTGGTGGTGGTGCTGCTCGTGGCGCTGATCCTGCCGGTGCATGCCGAGGTGTCGCAGCGGGGGGAGGTGCCGGTGCTGGCCGAGGTGCCGTTGCCCGCGCTCCTGGTGGCGGCGCTGCCCGCGGCAGGGGAGCAGCTGCTCGTCGTCGCGCTCGCCGCGGTGTGCTGGTCCTTCGCGCGGGACGCTCGCTGGCAGTACGCGAACCGAGAGGAACCCCGCGGTTAGCGGTGCGTCAGCCGCGGTACCGGCGAGGCTGAGCAGGTCCTGCGCGGTGCGGAGCGCCATGCCCCGGGCGACGAGATGATCGCCGGACCGCTGCGTCACGCCCGAACGGCGTCAGACCGCACCGCGTAGACGTCGCCGGGCGGTGCCGACGACGCCAGCGCCCGCAGCGCCGAGGCCATGCCGTCGGCGTCGAGCCAGGCGTCGTCCGCCCAGCGAAGCGTCTCCAGCGGGGAGTGCCGGAACCGGTACTCGCCGAGCTCCGCGAGGCGCGTCACACATGCCACCGCTCGGTCGACCACGGGCGGCAGGTACTCGAAGGACAGCGCCGGCACCGCCGTGCTCAGACCGCGCAGCACGTCCAGCTCCGAGCCCTCGACGTCGATCTTGCAGAACCGTGGCTCGCCGTGGCGGGCGACGAGAGCGTCGAGGGTGGTGAGCGGCACCGTCAGCTCCCGGTCCCAGCGCACGGAGGCGAACCGCCGGTCGGTGCGCACCTCCTCCATCCACGACGGCACGAGCGTCGAGACGGTCGGCGTCCGGGTGGCGATGCGCAACGTGGCGGTGCCGGCGCGGGCACCCACGGCGCGCGCCTCGACCATGACGTCCGGGTCCCTGCCGTAGATCCGGTGGAGCACCGCGACGAGGTCGGGCTGCGGCTCGACCGCGACCACGCGGGCACCGAGCCGCCGGAACGCCCGGACCCGGTTGCCGACGTGCGAGCCGACGTCGAACGCGAGATCGCCGGGGCGGAGGAACTGCGCGTAGAAGGCGACCATGCGCCGTCGTCGCCAGAGCGTCCCGTAGGACCAGACGAGGGAGCGCGCGAGACCGCGGGCCCGGTTCCCTCTGGCGGTCACACCCCATCGTGGCACGGCGCCCGTCGTCGGGACTTCGCGGTGCGCACGGTCTGGAGGCGGCCACCTGTGGCGGCCCTGCGTGGCGGCAGGGCGAACGGGGTGTCCCCGGGAACACGGACCCCGGTCCCTGGCGGGGCGGCCACCGGCGTCGGACCATAGAGGAGGGCGCCGGGCCGCCCGGTCCGGCACGATCAAGGAGGATCGGCATGACCACGCAACCGAACGACCCGATGCAGTCCGGATCCCAGTCTTCGCAGTCGCCGTACCAGTCGCAGGCAGGATCTCAGCAGCGGTCCGAGTCCGAGTCGCAGTCCGAGGCGCAGCCGTCGTCCGTGCCCGCTCGTCGCTCACCCCGCGACCTGGCCGAGCACCTCTGGGACGCGTTCCCGTTCGGCGACATGCCGTGGCCGTTCCGGGAGGCCGGGCGTGCCGGCACCACGCCGATGCGGCTGGAGGAGTTCCGTGAGGGCGACCAGCTCGTCGTCCGTGCCGAGCTGCCCGGGGTGGATCCGGACAAGGATCTCGACGTCACCGTCGACGAGGGCGTCCTGACCATCAGCGCCCAGCGGCAGGAGCGCTCCGAGCAGAAGCAGGCCCACGGGTACCGCTCGGAGTTCCGGTACGGCCGGTTCGAGCGGCAGATCCGTCTGCCGAAGGGTGCGGACACGGACGCGATCTCCGCGAGCTACCGCGACGGGGTGCTGGAGCTTCGGCTGCCCGTGCCGGCGGAGACCCCGCCGGCCCGGAAGATCGACATCCGGCGGAGCTGACGGCCTGAGACCTGGCGGTCCGGGAGGGCGCGCGTCATAGTGGAGGGTGGAAGCCCGAAACCGTCCCGGGGGATGCCATGGCGACCACCAGGAAGACGCCGACGCCGGGGGCGCGCGCCCTGCTCGGCGTCGGCCTGCTCGCCGCCCTCGGCCTCGCCGGGGTGGGCATCGCCGCTGCCCTCGGGCCCGACGACGTCGCGAGGGTGGCCACGCGTGCCGAGCGGCCGGCCGCGGTCAGCACCACCGAGCTGCCGTCCGGGGCCCGCTCCACGGAGCCGACGGCGGACCCGTTGGCCGGTCTGCTGGTGCCCGCCGTCTCTGAGGAGGGCGAGACGTTCGGCACCATGCGCGTGCCCCGCTGGGGCGACTACGAGGAGCCGATCTCCGAGGGCATCACCGACCAGGTTCTCGACGAGCTCGGCCTCGGCCGCTTCCCCGGCAGCCAGATGCCGGGGGAGGAGGGGAACTTCGCCGTGGCGGGGCACCGGACGCTCCACTCGCGCCCGCTGTACGGGGTTGCGGAGCTGCGGGTGGGGGACGAGATCGTCGTGACCACCGCCGAGGGGGAGTACACGTACGCGGTGAGCGGCCACGAGATCGTCAGCCCGGACCAGGTGCGCGTGGTGGGACCGGACCCGCAGAATCCCGGCGGTCCCGCCGTCGGGCGGCTGATGACGCTTGTGGCGTGCCACCCGCTCGGCTCCGTCGCCGAGCGCTACATCGTCTACGCCGAGCTCGAGCGATTCGAGCCGGCTGCCTGAGCCCTGGGCGGCTCGGGCGCTGAGACCGTGTCGCGACCGGAGCGCCGCGCCTCGATACGGTGGAGCCATGCTGATCGCCGAGGACGTGGTGCTCCTGCTCACCGACGACGCCACGGGACGCCCCGTCGTCGACTCGACCCGGCGGGACCTCGTCCTCGCGGGAGCGGTGGTCCTGGAGCTGGCCGACCGCGGCAAGGTCCGGCTCACCGAGCCCGACGAGGAGGTCAAGGCGGGCCGGCTTGTCGTCGCCGACACGTCGCCCACGGGCGACGACGTGCTCGACACCGCGCTCGGGAACCTCGCCGCCCGGAAGCCGGACAAGCCGAAGAACGTGCTCGCCGCCGTCGCCAAGGGTCTGCACCGGCGCCTGCTCGAGCGGCTCGCCGAGCGGGGGATCCTGCGCGTGGAGGAGGACCGGGTGCTGGGGATCATCCCGCGGACGTCGTGGCCGGCGCTGGACTCGGCCCACGAGGAACAGCTGCGGCAGGGGCTGCACGACGTTCTGGTCGTCGGCCGCACCCCGACGCCCCGCGAGGCGAACCTCATCTCGCTGCTGCAGTCGGTCAACCAGGTGCCGAAGGTCCTGCCGGGGGCGCAGATCGGGCGCGCCGAGCTGCGCCGTCGGGCGGGCGAGGTCGAGGGCTCCTTCGCCAGCACCGCGGTCAGGAAGGCGGTCGACGAGGCGATCGCGGTCACGATCGCCAGCACCACGACTGTCTCCGGGGCCTGAGAAACGACCGTCTCCGGGGCCTGAGACGCGCGTCGGCTCTGTGACGGTGCCTACCGGTGCTCTGGCCCGAACCGAAAGTGGCGGCCGGCGACGTCGGTGAGCGTGACGTCGACGAGGACCGGCTCGCCCGTCACGCGAGCGCGCGCACGGTCTCGACGGTGTCGGCCTCGGCCGCGGTCTTGTCGTCGCGGTAGCGGAGCACCCGCGCGAACCGCAGTGCCATCCCGCCGGGGTAGCGCGAGGACCGCTGGATGCCGTCGAACGCCACCTCGACCACCTGCTCGGGACGGACGTGGACCACGTGCCCGCTGCGGCCCGTCTCCAGCTCGAGGAACCGCCGCGTCTGCCAGGCGAGCATCTCGTCCGTCATGCCCTTGAAGGTTTTGCCCAGCATCACGAAGTCGTCCCCGTTACGGGCCCCGAGGTGGATGTTCGACAGCGTGCCCTCCCGGCGCCCGCTGCCCCACTCCACGGCGAGCACCACGAGGTCGAGCGTGTGGCGCGGCTTGACCTTCACCCAGGCCGAGCCGCGCCGGCCGGCGTCGTAGGGGGCGTGCAGGTCCTTGACCACGACCCCCTCGTGCCCCCGCCGGATCATCTCGGTGAAGAACTCCTGAACCTGCTCGGGGTCGGAGGTCAGGCGCCGGGGAACGAGAGCGTCCTCGGGGACGAGGCTGCTCAGTGCGCGGAAACGCTCGGCGGCCGGGGAGTCGATCAGGTCCCGGCCGTCAAGGTGCAGCACGTCGAAGAAGTACACGGTGAGCGGGACCTGATCGCGCAGCGTGGCGCCGTCCCGGCTCATCGTGCGTGAGCCGGTCTCCTGGAATGGGCGGGGCCGGCCGTCGGGTCCGAGCGCGATCGCCTCGCCGTCCAGGACGACGGCGTCCGACTCGAGCGCGCGGGCCACCTCCACCACCTCGGGGACCCGGTCCGTGATCTCGTCGAGCGAGCGCGTGAACACGGTGACCTCCGCGCCGGAGCGGTGCACCTGGACGCGGATGCCGTCGATCTTCCCGTCGGCGACGACGGGGCGGCCCGGCGTCTCGTCGTCGGCGTCCCCGCCCGCCCTGCCGGCGTCGTCCGCCTGGTCGCGCTCGTTGTCGCCCGCACTGCCGACGTCGTGCCTCTGGTCGCGCTCGTCGTCGCCCGGCTCTGCGCTCCCCTCATCCACGACGGCGACGCCCAGCTTCTCGAGCGCGGCCGTGACGTCGGGCGCGGAAGCGGCGAGCATGGGCCTGACGGGGCGCCCCACCTCGAGCCGGAAGTGTTCCAGGGCGTCTGCTCCGCCGGTGAGGGCGGCGCGCGCGATCGGCCCGGAGAGCGCGGAGAACATCGCGGCGCGGCGCACGGCGCGCACGGGCACGTCCGCGGCGGCCGCGATGGCGTCGAGCAGCACCGAGTCCAGGGCGCCCTGCCGCAGCTCGCCCAGGAGCAGTCCGCGCAGGAACTGCTGCTCTGCCGAGGTCGCCTGGGAGAACAGCTCGCGGACCGCCCGCGTGCGGGCCGCCTGCGAGCCGGTGCCGGCGAGGGCACCGAGCCGCTCGAGCGCCTCGTCCACCTGCGTCGGGGTGAGTGACGGTGCCTGGGCCGGCTCGGGCAGCTCGGCCAGACTGCGCCAGCCGACGCCGGTCCGCCGCTGGCGCGGGCGCCCGGAGAGGAATGACGCGACGATCTCCGCCTCGTCCTCGCCGGCCGACCGCAGCGCGGCGGCGAGGAGCGCTCGCTTCTCCAGCCTTGAGCGCGTGGCGGCGACCGCGGCGTGTGTTTCGACCAGCTCGGCGAGCAGCACGTTCACGATGATGGCAGGTAAGTCTCGTCCGGGCAGGTCGGCTGAAACTCCGTGGTTGCGGCGTGAAGATTCCGGTCTCTGCGGCAACGGCTCGGAGCGGCAGGACGAATCAATCCACGAGCGTGAACTTGCGAGGTGAGGGCTCGGTCGCAGGAAAGCGGAATCGAGCCATATGAGCCGCGACGAGAAAAGGTGAGCATTTGCCCAAGTTGTTGAGCGCGGGCATGCGAAGCCGGTTGATGAGCCGTGCATGCAGGAGCTGTGGCGGCGTGGGGACTGAGCGCTCCAGACACATCAGCATGTCCGGTGCAGCGACCGCCGCACGCGCGGTGCGCCAGGGCTTCCACGGGGAGATATCCACCAACCGCTGGAATGCCACGGTTTCCACAGTCCAGCAATACACAGGGGCCGTTCGTGCCATCGTTTCCACAAATTTCTCGCGATTCACCCGGAACCATTGTTCATCGAACGGGCGTTCGATAGCCTTGGTACGGCCGGAATTGGACGGAATGGGGTGGTCGCGGTGACAGAGGTCGTGGGCGCGGCCACGCCCGCACAGGCTGTCTCGGCGGGTCTGGCTCGGATGCGGGAAGCGCTCGATGTTCTGGGTGGTGTCGATCTGCACCAGCTGGACGGTGAGGCGCTCCTGGGTGCTCTCGACGCTGTGGAGCAGGTGCGTCGGCGCACCGACGCCTTGGGGGCCAGGGTGCTTGCCGCGGTCGAGTCGGACGGTCGGTGGGCGGTCGACGGTGCCCGTTCGATGGCGGCGTGGTACCGGGTCCGCACCGGGCGCCATCGTGCCGGTGCGGCTCGCGAGGTGCGTCAGGCTCGGGCGTTGCGCGATCACCTGCCGGGGACGGCGCGGGCGTTGGCGGCCGGGGAGATCAGCTCGGACCATGTCGCCGCGATCGTGCGTCACACGACCGGCACCGAGGCGCGGCGGGAGCGGCTGCGCGACCGCCACGTCGGGGAGCGTCTGCTGCTGACGCACGCCCGTGGCCTGGACGCCTCGGCGTTCGACCTGGCGGTGCGGCACTGGAGTCTGCGGGCGGATCCGGAGGGGGCGGACCGGGCGTACGTGGAGGACGGCGCGCGGGAGGAGTTCTATCTCGCGGAGACCACGGACGGGTACGTGCCGGGCGGGTGGCTGTCGAGGGCGAGCGGGGAGATGGTGCGCACGGCGCTGGCCGCGCGCACGGGCACCCCGGCCAAGGGGGACGGGCGCTCCCCGGGGCAGCGGCGCGCCCGGGCTCTGGTCGGGCTGGCGCAGCTGGCGCTGGACTCCGGGGCGCTGCGGCCGGGGGCCCGGATCCGGCCGCACCTGAGCGTGCAGGTGCCGTTCGAGACCCTGCAGCGGCTCGTCGCGGCGTCCGCGCCCGCCCGTCGCCACCCGGGCTGCCCGCTGGGAGAGGAGCACCCCGGCGCCGCGTTCGGGCTGCCCGGCCCGGACGAGCAGACTCGCACCGCCGCCACCACCGTCGCTACCGCCACCACCGTCGCTACCGCTGGCAGCGCCGGCACCGGCATCGGGACCGGCACCTCGACCGGAGCGGCGCCGGGTGGTGCGGCCGGTGCGGGGGTGTGCGGGTGCGGGCAGGAGCTGGCCGAGGTGGTGATCGGGGCGGACCTGGACGCGGCCGCGATGGGTGAGGTCGCCCCGGCGACGTTCGAGGACGGGACGCCGCTGGCGCCGGCGCTGCTGGCCCGGATCGCGTGCAGCGGCGGGCTGCACCGGGTGGTGTTCGGCCCGGACTCGGAGGTGCTGGACGTTGGCCGGGAGAAGCGGATCTTCACCGCGGCCCAGACCCGGGCGATCATCGCCCGCGACAGGCACTGCCAGTACCCCGGCTGCGACGCCCCGCCGGGGGAGGGGGAGATCCACCACAGCATCTGGTGGTGGGAGCAGCTCGGCTCCACCAGCGTCAGGCTCGGCGTCCTGCTGTGCTGGGCCCATCACGACCACGTCCACCAGCACCGCATCGGCATCGAACGACGCAAACGCCGATGGGTCTTCCTCCGCCGCGACGGCAGCGAGATCGGCGAACAGACTCGCTCAGCCCGAATGCTTGTCAGTGAGGCAGGGCCTGACTAGTGGGTCAGTCACGACGTGACTCGTAGGCTGGTGCGGTGCATGCGGTCGAGCGGACGTGGGTGCCGGGCTGGCCGTGCGCCGTAGGTCAGACGCTCGCGGTTCTGCGGCACGGTCCGGCGGATCCGACGGTGCGCTACGGCGCTGGGGTCTTCTGGCGCGGGCTGCGTACCCCGGAGGGCACCGCCACGCTCCGGCTGGAGGTGCGGGCCAAGGATGGTGAGGTGACCGCGACAGCCTGGGGTCATGGTGCCGACTGGGTCGTCGCAGCCGTCCCGGCCATGCTCGGAGCCGAAGACGACCCGGCCGGTTTCCCCGCCGACCGGCATGCGCGGGTGGCCGAGCTCGCGCGCCGCTTCCCGAATCTTCGCCTGCCACGGACCGGGCTGGTGATGGAGTCGTTGGTGCCGGCGGTGATCGAGCAGAGGGTCGCGGGAACCGAGGCTTTCGCGGGATACCGCCGCCTCGTGCACTTCTTCGGGGAGAGGGCCCCGGGCCCGGGGGAAGGCCTGCGCCTGTGGGTCGCGCCGAACCCGGAGGTGCTGGTGAGAATCCCGTCCTGGGACTGGCTCCGGCTCGGCATCGACCCGGCACGGTCGCGCGCCGTCGTCGGAGCGGCGAGAGTTGCGTCGTCGCTCGAGCGGGCGGCGAGGGTGCCGACGGCGGAGGCCGACCGGCGTCTGCGGTCACTCCCTGGCATCGGGGTGTGGACCAGCGCGGAGGTCCGGGTGCGCTCCCACGGCGACGCCGACGCGGTCAGCTTCGGTGACTACAACGTCGCGCGTGACGTGGGCTGGGCGCTGACCGGCCGGGACGGCGTCGACGACGACGGCCTCGCGGAGCTCCTCGAGCCATTCCGGCCGCACCGATACCGCGTGCAGCGTCTCGTCGAGCTCGCGGGGCTCAGGCGGCCGCGCCGGGGCGCCCGGATGCCGCGCCGCACGCATCTGCCGGTGTAGCGGGCGGGGCGGGTTCGGGTCTGATCCACGCAGGCCGTCACGGCGACGTGTGTGGGGCCAAGTGGGCGTCGGCGCTGTGGGCGCTGTGTTGGGGCGAGGGGCTTGCGAGTTCTCCGCATCCCGGAAACGCGATTCCAGATTCTTGTACGCCGATCGACGTGGGACTAATGTCCTGGTCACACCGTGGGCGTTGTTTCGGCATGGATAACCTGCGACCACGGAACGCGCGAGAAACCATGCCATGACCTGAACCCGCCGCTGCTGGCGGGTCGAGGAGCGTGAGCGATGGAGCCCATCCAGGTCACCGTCAACGGCCAGGTCCGGAACGCCGACGGGGCTGGCCCGCACACAAGCCTGCTGGACTGGCTTCGTGGGCAGGGACTGACCGGCGCCAAGGAGGGGTGCGCCGAGGGGGAGTGCGGCGCCTGCGCCGTCCTGGTCGCCCGGCCTGACGGGCCGGAGGGCGCCACGTGGACCGCGGTGAACGCCTGCCTCCCGCCGGCGCTGGCGTTCGACGGCCAGGAGGTCCTCACCGCGGAGGGGCTCGGCACCGCCCCCGGCGCCTGCGCCGTCGAGGACCTCCACCCCGTCCAGCGGGAGATGGCCCAGCGGGGTGGCTCGCAGTGCGGTTACTGCACGCCCGGGTTCGTCTGCGCCATGGCGGCCGAGTACTACCGCCCCGGCCGGAGCCGCGCAGAAGCGAGCGCGCCCGAGGAGACGGGCACCGGCGCGACCGGCGAGGATCACGCTGCCGACCACGAGGTGGGGCCCAACGGCTTCGACCTGCACGCCCTGAGCGGCAACCTGTGCCGCTGCACCGGTTACCGGCCGATCCGGGACGCCGCCTACGCGCTCGGCGCACCGGAGGAGACCGACCCGCTGGCCGGCCGCCGCCATGCACCGGCCCCCGCGCCCCGCCACACCCGGCTGCGCACCGGCGCAGGAGAGTTCGTCCGGCCCGGCAGCCTGGAGGAGCTCTTCGACGAGCTCGACCAGCACCCCGATGCCGTCCTGGTCGCGGGCGCGACGGACGCCGGCGTGGAGCGGAACATCCGCCACACGCGCCCGCGCCTCGTCCTCGCCGTCGACCGCCTGGCGCCGCTGCGCACGCTGCGGACGAGCGCGGACAGCATCGAGCTTGGCGCCGCCCTGACGCTCTCCGAGATCGAGTCCGCCCTGGACGGCCGCGTGCCGCTGCTGGCGGCGCTCTTCCCGCAGTTCGCCTCCCGCCTGATCCGCAACGCCGCGACCCTGGGCGGAAACCTCGGCACCGCGTCACCGATCGGCGACGCCGCCCCCGTCCTCCTCGCCCTCGACGCGGCCCTCGTGCTCGCCTCGCGCGACGGCGAGCGCGAGGTCCCGCTCGCCGACTACTTCACGGGCTACCGCACCTCCGTGCGCGAGCCGGGGGAGATCATCCGGGCCGTGCGGATCCCCCTGCCGCTGGCCCGCGCGACCGCCTTCCACAAGATCGCCAAGCGCCGTTTCGACGACATCTCCTCGGTCGCCGTCGCGATCGCCGCCCGCGTCGAGGACGGCACGGTCGAGGACGTGCGGATCGGGCTTGGTGGGGTCGCCGCCACCCCGGTACGCGCCCGCGCCACCGAGGAAGCCCTGCGCGGGCGGCCGTGGACCGCCGACACCGCCGTCGCGGCCGCGGAGGTCATGGCGGGGGAGGGCACTCCGCTCGACGACCATCGCGCCAGCGCGCGCTACCGCCGGGCGATGCTCGAGCAGTCGCTCCTGCGGTTCTTCGCCCAGACCCAGCCGGCCGAGAGCCTGGAGGTTTCCCGATGAGATCCCTCGCCGACCGCCCGGTCAACCCCAGCGTCGGGGAGACCGTCGCCCACGAGAGCGCCGCCCTCCACGTCACGGGAACCGCCCTGTACACCGATGACCTGGTGTTCCGCGGCGCCCGGGTCCTCCACCTATGGCCGGTCCAGGCGCCTCACGCGCACGCCCGCGTCACCGCCCTGCGCACCGCCCCGGCCATGACGGTGCCGGGCGTGGTCCGCGTGCTCACCGCGGAGGACGTCCCCGGCACCAACGACGCCGGGACCAAGCACGACGAGCCGCTCTTCCCCGACGAGGTCATGTACTACGGCCACGCCGTGTGCTGGGTGCTCGGCGAGACCCTCGAGGCCGCACGCCTCGGCGCCGCGGCCGTCGAGGTCGAGTACGAGCCGCTGCCCTCGATCCTCACGCTCACCGAGGCGATCGCCGCCCAGAGCTTCCAGGGCAACCAGCCCACGGTCGCGCGCGGCGACGCCGCAGCCGCCCTGGCGGCCGCCCCGCACCGGTTCACCGGCGAGTTCGAGATGGGCGGGCAGGAGCACTTCTACCTCGAGACCCACGCCTCCCTCGCGCACGTGGACGAGTCCGGGCAGGTCTTCGTCCAGTCCTCCACCCAGCACCCCACCGAGACGCAGGAGATCGTCGCGCACGTCCTGGGCCTGCACGCCCACGACGTCACCGTCCAGTGCCTGCGCATGGGCGGCGGCTTCGGCGGCAAGGAGATGCAGCCCCACGGCCTCGCCGCCGTCGCGGCACTCGGGGCGGTGCTCAGCGGGCGTCCGGTGCGGATGCGGCTCAACCGCACGCAGGACATGACGATGACCGGCAAGCGCCACCCCTTCCACGCCACCTGGGAGGTCGGTTTCGACGACGACGGTCACCTCCTCGCGCTGCGCGCCACCATCACCTCCGACGGCGGATGGAGCCTCGACCTGTCCGAGCCCGTCCTCGCCCGCGCGCTGTGCCACATCGACAACGCCTACTTCATCCCCGACGTCGAGGTCCACGGCCGCATCGGCAAGACCCACAAGACGTCCCAGACGGCGTTCCGCGGCTTCGGCGGCCCGCAGGGCATGCTCGTGATCGAGGACATCCTCGGCCGGTGCGCCCCGGCCCTCGGGATCGACCCGGCCGAGCTGCGCCGTCGCAACCTCTACGAGCCTGGCCAGTCCACCCACTACGGCCAGCCGGTGCGGCACGCCGAGCGGCTGCGGGACGTGTGGGACCAGGTGGTGGAGCGCTCCGACTTCGAGGCACGCCGCCAGCAGGTCGCCGCGTTCAACGCCGCTCACCGCCATCTCAAGCGCGGGATCGCGATCACGCCGGTGAAGTTCGGGATCTCGTTCAACTTCACCGCGTTCAACCAGGCCGGCGCGCTCGTGCACGTCTACAAGGACGGCTCCGTCCTCATCAACCACGGCGGCACCGAGATGGGGCAGGGCCTGCACACGAAGATGCGTCAGGTGGCCGCCACGGCCCTCGGGCTGCCGTTGGGTCGGGTCCGCCTCGCCCCGACCCGAACCGACAAGGTGCCCAACACCTCCGCCACGGCGGCCAGTTCGGGGGCGGACCTCAACGGCGGCGCGATCAAGGACGCGTGCGACCAGATCCGCGAGCGGCTCGCCGAGGTCGCCGCCCGGAAGCTGAACGTCCACCCGGACGACGTGCGCTTCGTCGACGGCCGCGTCACCGGCATCGGCTTCCACGACCAGGACCTGTCCTTCGAGGAGGTCGTCGGCGCCGCGTACTCCCAGCGGGTCCAGCTCTTCGCCGCCGGGTACTACCGCACGGACGGCATCCACTGGGACGCCTCGCGCATGCAGGGTGAGCCGTTCAAGTACTTCTCGTTCGGCGCCGCGGTGTCCGAGGTGGAGGTCGACGGGTTCACCGGCGCGTACCGGTTCGTGCGCACCGACATCGTCCACGACGTCGGCGACTCGCTCTCCCCGCTCATCGACCTGGGGCAGATCGAGGGTGGCTTCGTCCAGGGGGCCGGCTGGCTCACGCTCGAGGAGCTGCGCTGGGACACCTCCGACGGCGAGCACCGCGGGCGGCTGGCGACCCAGGCGGCGAGCACCTACAAGCTGCCGAGCTTCTCCGAGATGCCCGAGGAGCTCAACGTGCACCTCTACGAGCGGGCCACCGAGAGCGGGGTCGTCTACGGGTCGAAGGCGGTCGGCGAGCCACCGCTGATGCTGGCGTTCAGCGTCCGCGAGGCGCTGCGCGCGGCCGCGGCGGCCTTCGGCCCAGAGGGCACCGTGGTCGAGCTCGCCAGCCCGGCCACCCCCGAGGCGGTCTACTGGGCGCTGGACGCCGCGCGGTCGGCGGAGCGGTCCGGCCCGGGGGCGCCCCGGTCCAAGACCGGTCTGCCCGCCAGGCACGACGGCGGAGCGGCGGCCCCGGGGGCGGCGGCTCCGGGGGCGGCGGCCCCTGGAGCGGAGGAGACGGCCCGAACAGGGACGCCGGGCGCGGCCGATGCGGACGGCCGCCGTCCCGAGCCGGTGGCGAGGACCTGATGGACTGGCTCGCCGCGCTGGCTCACCTGCGGGCCGCGGGCCTGCCGGGCGTGCTGGTCACCGTCACGGACGTCCGCGGCCACGCACCGCGCGAGGCCGGCGCGAAGATGGTCGTCGCGGCCGAGAGGACCTGGGACAGCATCGGCGGCGGAAACCTCGAGGCCACCGTCGTCGACCGGGCGCGTGAGCTGCTGACCGGTGGTGCAGACGTCCCCGAGCACATGACGTTCGCGCTCAACGAGCATGTCACCAACCGCCACGGCAACCAGTGCTGCGGCGGTGAGGTCAGCGTCCTCCTCGAGCCGCTCCGCACCCGATCCACCGTCGCGGTCTTCGGCGTCGGCCACGTCGGGTTCGAGCTGGCGCGCATCCTCGCGCGCCTGCCCGTCTCGCTGCACCTGGTGGACAGCAGGGCCGACCAGGTCGCCGCCGGGCGCCTGGCCGAGGTGGCCGGTCCCGCGGACGTCCACGTCCACCACGCTCCGGCCCCCGAAGTGGTGCTGCGGAACCTGCCCCCCAGCTCCCGCGTTCTCGTCATGACCCACGACCACGCCGAGGACCTCATCCTGTGCGACGCCGCCCTCAACCGCGGGGACCTCGCCTACGTCGGCCTGATCGGCTCGCGCGCCAAGTGGGCGCGCTTCCGCAAGCGCCTGCGCGAGGCGGGGCACGACGACGCCGCCATCGACACGATCACCTGCCCGATCGGGCTGCCCGGCCTCAGTGGCAAGGACCCCGCGGTGATCGCCCTCAGCGTCGCGGCAGACCTGGTGCGGCAGCTGGAGCAGGAGCTCGCACCGGTCGGGACGGCTCGGGTGCCGGCCACCGGGCGGGCCGCGCCGGGCGACGGCACCGGGAGCGAGGGCGGCGGCACGGCTGACGCTTCGGCGACGGCGGACGTGCGGTGATGGAGACGGGTGACGACGCCGGACCTGCGGTGGTGGAAACTGGCGACGACGACGCCGGACCTGCGGTGCCGAAGACGGGCGACGCCGGGCGCGCGGCGTCGCTCGACCCGGCCAGGGCCGGCGTCGGCCGCACGTGGATCAGGAACCCGCTCGCCATCCTCGCCGCCGAGGGGCTGGACGCCCGGGGCGGCGTCGTCGTCGAGGGTGACCGCATCACCGAGGTGCTCGGAGCAGGGGAGCAGCCGGCCGCGCCGTGCGAGACCGTGCTGGACGCAGCAGAGCACGTGGTCCTGCCCGGGCTGATCAACACTCACCACCACTTCTACCAGACCCTCACCCGCGCGTGGACGCCGGTGGTCAGCGCCGAGCTGTTCCCCTGGCTGGTCAACCTCTACCCGGTCTGGGCGCAACTGACCCCGCGCGACCTCGAGCTCGCCACCACCGCGGCCATGGCCGAGCTGCTGCTCTCCGGCTGCACCACCGCCGCCGACCACCACTACCTCTTCCCCGGCGGGCTCGAGGACGCGATCGACATCCAGGTCGACGCAGCCCGCCGCCTCGGCATGCGTGCCGTCCTCACCCGTGGCTCCATGACCCTCGGGACGGACGACGGCGGCCTGCCGCCCCAGGACGTGGTCCAGGACCTCGACACGATCTTCGCCGACAGCCGGCGCCTCGTGGAGCTCTACCACGAGCGCGGCCCGGGCGCGCAGGTCCAGATCGCCCTCGCCCCGTGCTCGCCGTTCTCGGTCACCCGCGAGGCGATGCGGGACAGCGCCGTGCTGGCCGAGGAGCTGGACGTCCGGCTGCACACCCACCTCGCCGAGACCCTCGACGAGGAGCAGTTCTGCCTCGACAGGTTCGGGCTCCGCACCGTCGACTACCTCGAGTCGGTGGGCTGGCTGAGCTCGCGTGCCTGGCTCGCCCACGGCATCCACTTCGACGACGGCGAGATCGCCCGGCTCGGCGCAGCGGGCGTGGGGATCGCCCACTGCCCGACGTCGAACATGCGCCTGGCGTCGGGAACCTGCCGTGCCGTGGAGCTCGAGGACGCCGGCGCGGCGGTCGGCCTGGGAGTCGACGGCTCGGCCTCGAACGACGGCTCGAACCTGATCCTCGAGGCGCGTCAGGCCCTCTACCTCCAGCGTCTCCGCTACGGCGCCGACGTTCCGCCCGAGCGGGCGCTGCGCTGGGCGACGGCCGGCTCGGCCCGGGCGCTGGGACGCGACGACCTCGGGGAGATCGCCGTCGGCAGGCAGGCCGACCTCGCCCTCTTCCGGCTGGACGACCTGCGCTTCTCCGGCAGCCACGACCTCCTGGCCGCGTTGCTGCTGTGCGGGGCGGACCGTGCGGACCGCGTGATGGTCGCGGGCCGGTGGCGTGTGGTGGGCGGGCAGGTCGAGGGACTCGACCTGCCCGCCCTGGTGGCCGATCACTCGGCCGCGGCGCGCGGGCTGCTGTCGCGCGCCGGCGTGTGATCCTGGGACCGACCGCGTCGGTACCCAGGATCACCTCAGATGCGGTCGTCCCGCGTGGTGTCGCGCAGCCGCTCGCCGGTGAGGGGATCGATGTCCCTGTCGGCGCGGGCGCCCGTCGCCGGGTCGTCGACGTCGACGAGCTCGACGGGTCCGGACTCCACCGTGGTCGCGCCCGGCGCGGTGGCGCTCGGGGCCGGGGTGACCGTCTCCGTCGGAGACTCCATGTACGGCTCGGTCGACGGCGAGACGGTGGCGTCCGTCGTCACCGTCTTGTCACCGCTCTTCTTCGCGGCTGCGACAGCTGCCGCCCCGGCTGCCACGGCGGCTGCCCCGGCCGCGGCCGCCTTGCCGGAGATGCCCGCCTTGCCGGAGTCGCCGCGGGAAGCTGCCGCGGCCTCGACGCCGGGCGTGCCCACGCCGGCGCCCTGGTTGATGGACCCGCGCCAGGCCCCGGTGGCGTACTCCTCGGACTCGATGAACGCCTTGAAGCGCTCCAGGTCGCCCTCGGCCTGCTTCTCGACGATGTTGAGCATGTCGCCGGCCTTCTCGACGAGGCCTTCGGGCTCGTACTCCAGCTCGAGCGTGACGGAGGTCTGGCCGCCGCCGACGTCCTCGAACAGCACGGTTCCGGCGTTGGTGGCACCCTCCGTGGCGGCCCAGGCGATCTTCCGGTCCGGGACCTGCTCCAGGATGCGGGCCTCCCACTGACGCTTCACGCCGGCGATCTCGGCCACCCACTGCAGACGGTCGTCCGAGAGCTGGGTGACGCTCTGGACCCCGCCCATGAACCGCGGGAAGTCCTCGAACTGGGTCCACTGGTTGTACGCGGTAGAGGTCGGCACGTTCACAAGGATCCGCTTGTGCACCTTCGTGGTCATGGCACCTGCTTCGGGTCGGGGACGGGGACCGTCACCCCGTCGCGTCCCCCCAGCATGGAGCAGCCATCCCGAGGGCGCGCGTCGAGCCTGGCCGCTGCTCGTGGGGCCGCGTCACGCCGCGGAAGGCGCGGTCCGGCGACGACGGCGGTGCAGATCGTGAGGTGAGGACAGCGCGGCGACCATCAGGTGCCGAGAGCCCGGCGACGATCAGGAGACGAACAACGAGGCGAGCGCGGTGTCTGCGCGGGACTGCTCGGCGCGCTCGAAGGTGGACGTCGTCGCCATCACCTCGTCTACACCGCTGCGCCTCACGAGCTCCCCCAGCCGCTCGGCAACCTGGCCGGCGGTGCCGTAGACCGAACCGGCGAGGAAATGCTCCACGGTCGAACGCTGCTTCGGGGTCAGCGGGCGGGACCGCACCGACTCGACGTCCTCGAGCGGCGGGAAGGCGCCGGTGGTTCGGGACGCCGCCATCGCCCACGCCTCGGGCAGGAGCAGCTCCCGGGCCCGGTCCTCGCTGTCGGCGATCATCACCGTCACGCTGGCGATGACGTAGGGCTCGCCGCCAGCCGCGCGCACCTGCCGACGGTAGGTGTCCAGCGTCCCGGGGACCTCGAGCGCGGGTCCGCCGACGGCGACCGGCAGTCCCGCGCGGGCCGCGAGTGTCAGCCCGCGCCCGCCGGCGAGGAGGAAGACCGGCGGGGGTGCCGCGACGCGGGGTGTCGCGGTCACCGGGCCTCGGCCGCCGAGGAACGCCCGGACGGCCTCGACGTCCGCGAGAAACCGCTCTGGGTCGGCATCGGTAGCGCCGAGCGCCTCGCGCACGGGGGCGCTGAAGCCGAGCGAGCGCCCGAGGCCCAGGTCCACGCGGCCGGGGTGGAGGCTCTCGAGCACGGCGAACTGCTCCGCGACGACGAGCGGGGCGTGATTGGGAAGCATGACGCCGCCCGACCCCACGCGGATCCGTGACGTCCGGGCAGCCACCGCAGCCGCGAGGACGGCGGGGCTCCCGCTGGCGATGCCGGGCACGGCGTGGTGCTCCGCCACCCAGAACCGGTGGTAGCCCAGCTCCTCCGCCAGGCGGGCACGCTCGATCGTCGACAGCAGCGCGAGGGCGTCGGGCTCGCCGGCGCGCGTGCGGGAGCGGTCCAGCAGGGACAGAGGCACGTCAATCGGAGGCATCACCTCAGCAACGGCGGTGGTCGGACCGATATTTCGAGGCTCAGCCGTGGGTGGCAAAGGCGTGGCTCAGCCTCGGGTGGCCCAGCCGTGGGTGGCCCAGGCGTGGGTGGCCCGGAGCCGCGCCGGCTTTCTCGGGCCCCTGGCCCGTAAGCCCTGGCGCAGGCAGCCCGGACCGGTCACGATGCTCGGATGGGTGGGTTGACGGGCGAGGCCCGGGACCGGGTACGGGCCATGAGCCTGTGGCTGGTGACCGGGATCGTCCTGGCGGGGGTCGCCGTCGGGCTCTACGCCGTCATCGTCGGGTTCGACCGGATCAGGCCGGCCGCGGTCGAGCGCGTGGCGCCGGCCGCCGGGCAGCGGGACCTGATCGTCGAGTACGTCGGCGGCAGTCCGGGCTGCGGGGACCCGCACCGCGTCGAGGTGACCGAGTCCGACGACGAGGTGGTCGTCGCAGCGACGGTGGTGGTGCGTCACGGCACGCGGTTCAACGCCGCGTGCGACGACCAAGGGTTCAGCATGGTCCAGACGGTCCGCCTCGCCGAGCCGCTCGGGGACCGCGCGGTGCGTGACGCCTCGCGGCCGGACGTCACCGTACCGGTGCTGGGGGACCTCGCCGAGCTGGCCGACGTCGGTTAGTCGTCAGTGCTGCTCTCGACGGTGTGCGACGGCTCGAGCCGATCTGCTCCCTTGGCGGACCGATCTGCTCCCGTGGCGGACCGGTGCGCGGCGCGGCGCGGGAGGCTCAGGCGCCGACCCGCAGCCGCGCCTCCTGCGACGCCAGCTGCTCGACGGCCGCGTCGATCCACGGAAGGGTGTCCAGGCTGGACTCGTGGACCCACCAGTGCCATCCGCCGCGGGAGTGCGGGAAGAGCAGGGCGAGGTGCTGGCCGTGCGCGTTGGTCACGAGCGGGACGACGTCGGTCTGCCCGGCGCCGACGATCGCGGTACGTGGCGGGTCGGTCAGCAGCGTCGCCCTCGCCATGAGGTCCACGCCGAGCACCTGCGCGGCCGGCGTGGTGCGGAAAGAGTTGTCGAGCACCTGCGTGGGCACATGGGTGCCGGTGGGCAGCCTGAGTGGGCCGCCGAACTGCAGGATCGTTGCGCCGGGCGGCACTGCCGAAGGTGCGGTGGGGACGGTGGTGACGACGAGATCCGCGTCTTCCGGGGTCGCGGTGAGCGTGTGACCGTCGGAGCTCACGATGTCGACGACGTCGCCGGCGTCCGGGCCGGGCAGGTTGATGTGCACGAGCACAGCTGTACAACTTCCTCATCGGGGGCAGGGATGAGCGCGTCCAGTGTGACCCAGTTTCCGCCCGGCGCGCCAGCGAATCGCGGCCGTGGCAGGTTCTGGCCATTCTTCCGACCGATCACGGCGCGAGGACGCCCTGCGCGGCAGACTCGCCGTGTCGGAGCTGTCCGCCCCCGGAGTACGAAGGAGCACTCATGCGCAAGCTCGTGATGGCAGGTTTCGTCTCGCTTGACGGTGTCATGCAGGCGCCGGGCGGTCCCGAGGAGGATACCGAGGGCGGCTTCCCGTACGGCGGCTGGCAGTTCCCGTTCGCCGACCCCGAGATGGGGGACGTCATCACCCGGGTGTTCGAGCGCACGAGCGCGTTCCTGCTGGGCCGCCGGACCTACGACATCTTCGCGTCGTACTGGCCCGAGCACACCGACCCCGACGACCCGATCGCCTCGCAGCTCAACGTCCTGCCGAAGTACGTCGTCTCCACCACGCTGACCGAGCCGACCTGGCAGCCCACCACCGTGATCGCGGACCGGGTGCCCGAGCAGGTGGCCGAGCTGAAGAAGGGGGACGGCGGCGACATCCTCATCCAGGGCAGCAGCCGCCTCCTGCAGACACTCCTGGCCCACGACCTCGTCGACGAGCTCCTGGTCGGGATCTACCCCGTCGTCCTCGGGCAGGGGAAGCGGCTCTTCGAGAAGGGCGTGCCCGGCCGGACGCTGCGGCTGACGGACTCCCGGCGCACCAGCTCGGGCGCGTTCTTCAACACCTACGAGTTCGCCGGCGAGGTCAGGGTGGGCTCCTTCGGAGACTGAGCGGTGGGCGCCGAGGCGTCCAGCAGCTCACGGTGCTCGGTGGTAGCGAGGAAGCCGCGGATGGTCTCGCGGCTCCGTGTCAGGCAGCTGATGCGCGCGTCCAGCTCGAGCAGCTCCACCGCCAGCTTCTCCGCCACGTCGCGGGTGCACACGGCAGCCAACTCGGGCGCCCGGACACCCTCGAGGTCGAGGATCGCCCGCACCAGGCGGGTCGGCACCCCCGAGCGCACGAGCAGCGCGACCCGTTCCACCCGGGCGACGTCCTCCTCGCCGTAGCTGCGGTACCCGTTCTCCGACCGCGCGGCCGCGATGAGCCCCTGCTGCTCGTAGTAGCGCAGCAGGCGCGGTGCCACGCCGGTCCGGCGGGACAGCTCGCCGATCTTCATGCCGACTCCCTTGACATTGACATCAATGTCAGACTTTACCGTTGGCGCATGGACCGGACAACGCCCGCACCCGGAGTACGGACCGACGTCCCGGACCGGGGCCGCCGCAGCCGGGAGCATCCGCGACTGGACCTCGGCAGAGACGCTCCCACGACGGCGGACCGGACGCCCTGGGCGGCCCTGCTCACCCTCGCCGGGGCGACCTTCGTCGTCGTCACCGGCGAGATGCTGCCCACGGCCGTCCTGCCGCACCTCGCCGCGGACCTCGACGTGCCCGTCGCCCGGGCGGGTCTCCTCGTCTCCGTGTGGGCGGCGACGGTCGTCCTCGCGAGCTTCCCGCTCGTGCGCATGACCGCACGGTTCGACCGTCGCCGGGTCATCGCCGTCGCGCTCGCCGTCTTCGCCGGCGGGAACCTCGTCACGGCCCTCGCCGGGTCGTTCGCCCTGGCCGCGGGCTCTCGCGTGGTCGCGGCCGGGGCCACCGGGCTGCTGTGGGCCACCGTCAACGCCCACTCGGCAGCCCTCGTGCCCGAGCACCGAATCGCCCGTGCCGCCTCGGTGGTGCTGGGCGGCGGGACCCTCGGGACCGTGCTGGCCGTCCCCGCGGGCAACGCGGTGGCCGCGCTCTGGGGCTGGCGGCCCGTCTTCGTCGGGCTCACCGTGCTGGCGCTCCTCGCCTCCGCAGCCGTGCTGACCGTGCTGGCGCCCGCGCCCCGGTCCGCCGTCGGCGGTGGCCCGACGCCGGCCGGCCGGCGCCCGCTGCGGCCCCTCGTCGTCCTCGCCGGCCTCGGCGGGCTGGTGCTGGCCGCCCACTTCGCCGCGTTCACCTTCGTCACGGCGCTGATCGCCGACCGAGGCACCGCCGTACCGGCGTCCGCGCTGCTGCTGCTCTTCGGGCTGCTCGGCGCGGCCGGCGTGGTGCTCGTGGGGCGGGTGGGCGACCGGTACCCCCACGGCACCGGGATCGCCGTCGCGGCCCTGGTGGCCGCCAGTCTCGCGGCCCTGGCGCTCCTGGGCCTGCACCCCGCCCTCGACGTCGTGCTCTTCGCCGTCTGGGGCGCCTCCACCGGCGCCGTCGGCCCGGCCGTGCAGACGGCGATGATGCGCACCGCGGGCGCCGAGCACCGCGACACCGCGGGCACCCTGCTGCCGGTGGCGTTCAATCTCGGGATCGCCCTCGGCGCCGCCGTCGGGAGCGCCGTCGTGGAGGGACTCTCCCTCGGCCAGCTGCCTCCGCTCGCCACGGCGCTGGCCGTGCTTGCGACCGTGGGACTCGCGGCGGCCGGGCGGCGGGACCGCCGCGGCCGGATAATGGGGCCCGCCCGCGTGAGACCCGCGCCGAGATCGGAGGAGCCGTGCCCCGCCTGACCCTGCTCGCCACCGGAGGCACGATCGCCACGCGCGCCACCGGCGCCGGCCGCGTCGTCGGTGCGACGGGCGCCGAGCTGCTCGAGCGCGCCCGAGGGGTATGGGGGTTCGACGGCGAGGTGGACGTCCTCGACGTCGAGGGGCTCGTCTCCTCCGCCCTGACCGTCCCGGCGGTCCTCGGGCTCGCCG
Organism: Georgenia daeguensis; assembly: GCF_039537705.1. Classification (NCBI taxonomy): domain Bacteria; kingdom Bacillati; phylum Actinomycetota; class Actinomycetes; order Allobogoriellales; family Allobogoriellaceae; genus Georgenia; species Georgenia daeguensis. The sequence continues at coordinate 22,956 of NZ_BAABBA010000008.1, read as the reverse complement.
GCACGGTGCGCCAGGCCCTCGCCGCCTCCGACGGCGTCGTGGTCACCCACGGCACCGACACGATGGAGGAGACCGCCTTCCTGCTCGGGCTGACCCTCGGTCCCTCCGCCCCGGTGACGCTGACCGGCGCCCAGCGGCCCTTCGACGACGCCGCCCCCGACGGCCCGCGCAACCTCGCCGCGGCACTGGCCTGGGCTGCCGACCCGGCGGCCGAGGGCACCGGCGTGACGATCACGTTCGCGGACGTCGTGCTGCCCGCGGTCGGGGTGCACAAGACCAAGACCCTGGGACTCGAGGCCTTCGCCGCGCCGACCCGCGGACCGATCGGCCACGTGGACGAGACCGGGGTCCGCCGCCACGCCCGGCCCGAGATCCCCGGTCCGCTCCTGCCGCCCGGGACGGCCGACCTGCCACGGGTCGCCGTCGTGCCGCAGTACCTGGGCGTGGACGCCGCCGACGTCGAGGCCGCCGTGCGGGGCGGGGCGCGGGGTCTGGTCGTCGCGGGGTTCGGCGCCGGGAACACCACCCCGCCGGTGACCGCGGCGCTCGTGCGCCTGCTCGAGCGGGGCCTGCCCGTGGTGGTCACCTCCCGCACCGGCTCCGGCGCCGTCGCCGGACTCTACGCCGGCGGCGGGGCGGACCTCGCCGCCGCGGGCGCCGTCATGGCCGGCGACCTGTCCCACTGGCAGGCCCGTCTCCTGCTCGCGGCCGTCCTCGCCACCCAGGACGACGACGGCCGGGACCGCGACGGGGAGGACTGGGCGACCCGCACCCGCCGCTGGCTCGCCGACGCTGGCGCCGTTCCCCGGCGGGCCGAGGCGGCGGTCCGGAAGTAGCCTCGGGCCCGTGGACCCGGTCTCGGCGCTCAAGCGTGTGGCGTTCCTGCTCGAGCGCGAGCTCGCGGAGAACCACCGCGTCCGGGCGTTCCGCAAGGCGGCGTGGCGGCTGGAGTCCCTGCCGCCGGGCGAGCTCGACGAGCGGCTGCGCACGGGTACGCTCACCGCGCTGGCCGACGTCGGGCCGAAGACCGCGGCCGTGGCCGCCCAGGCCGCCGCCGGCCAGGTGCCCGGCTACCTGGCCGACCTCGAGGCGCGGGCGCCGTTCCCGCTCGTCGCCGGCGGGGAGACCGTGCGCGGCTGGCTGCGCGGAGACCTGCACTCCCACTCCGACTGGTCCGACGGCGGCAGCCCGATCAGGGAGATGGCCGAGGCCGCCGTCGGCGCGGGCCACTCCTACCTCGCCCTGACCGACCACTCGCCGCGCCTCACCGTCGCCAACGGGCTCAGCCCCGAGCGGCTGCGCGAGCAGCTCGACGTCGTCGCGGGCCTCAACGCCGAGCTCGCGCCCTTCCGCCTCCTCACCGGCATCGAGGTGGACATCCTCGACGACGGCACCCTGGACCAGGAGGAGGAGCTGCTCGGCCGGCTCGACGTCGTGGTGGCGAGCGTGCACTCGAAGCTGCGGATGGACGCGCCCGCGATGACGCGGCGCATGGTCGCCGCGGTGTCGAACCCGCACGTGGACGTCCTCGGCCACTGCACGGGCCGCCTCATCACCGGCGGCCGGGGCACCCGGCCGGAGTCCCGCTTCGACGCCGAGGCGGTCTTCGAGGCGTGCCGGCGCTCCGGCGTCGCCGTGGAGATCAACTCCCGGCCGGAGCGGCGCGACCCGCCCACCCGGCTGCTCCGGCTCGCCGAGGAGACCGGCTGCCTCTTCTCGATCGACACCGACGCCCACGCCCCGGGGCAGCTCGACTTCCTGGACCTCGGGAGCCAGCGTGCCCAGGAGCTCGGGCTCACCCGTGAGCGCATCGTCAACGCCCGGCCGCTCGAGGAGCTGCTCGCGTGGACCGGGCGGCACGGCAGCGCATGAGGACCGCGCGGTGAGCGTGCACGTGGGCACCTCCGGGTGGTCCTACGACCACTGGGAGGGCGTCCTCTACCCGCCGGGACTCCACCCGCGGCACCGCCTCGACCGCTATGCCGCGGAGTTCGGCACCGTCGAGCTGAACGCGAGCTTCTACCGGTGGCCGCGCGAGGCGGTCTTCGCCGGGTGGCGGCGCCGCCTGCCGCCCGGATTCCAGCTGTCGGTGAAGGCGCCCCGCGGCCTGACCCACGGCAGGCGGCTGTACTCCCCGGAGATCTGGGTCGAGCGGATGGTGCGGTCGTGGCACGAGCTGGGTGAGCGGCGGGCCGTCCTGCTCGTGCAGCTGGCGCCCTCGCAGGAGCGCGACGACGCCCGGCTCGCGTACTTCCTCGGCCGACTGCCGTGGTGGATGCGGGTCGCGGTGGAGCTGCGCCACCCGAGCTGGGACGACGGTGCGGTGTACGAGCTGCTGGAGCGGCACGGAGCCGCCTACTGCGTCATGAGCGGCGCGGGCCTGCCCTGCGTCCTGCGCGCCACCGCCCCGTTCGTGTACGTCCGGCTCCACGGTCCTGACCACCACCATCTCTACGGCGGGTCCTACGGCGAGGACGACCTGCGCTGGTGGGCGGATCGCGTGCGGGAGTGGGAGGGCGCAGGCAAGGAGGTCTTCGTCTACCTGAACAACGACGGCGCCGGCAACGCCGTCCGCAACGCCAGGCGCCTGCGCGAGCTGCTGAGCTGACGACGGTGCGCGGCGTCAGGCGAGTTGTTGAGCCGAGGACGGGTGCGCGCCAGGCGCGAGTTGTTGAGCCGAGGACGGGTGCGGGGCGCCAGGCGCGTGTTGTTGAGCTGACGGCGGTGCGGGGCACCAGGCGCCGGCGCGAGCTGCGGCCTGACGACTTCTCGGCTGCGATTGACGCCGAAGCTCGCGGTCGCTACGTTCGCGCTACCGAGTAACAGGTAATCAATCACTCACCGGGCGTCGTGGCCTATCCCGCGTCAGCCGGCGAGGCGTTGCCGACAGGAGCACCCATGGCTGCGAGCACCACCCACCGCCACGACGAGCCGACGGCGGAGCCCGCCGGCGTCCCGGCCGACCTGTCCGCGCTGGTCGAGGACGCCGTCGCCCTCGCCGACCAGTGGCTGGCCGCCACCGAGGCCGGCCAGTCCGACAAGGAGCGAGCGACCTCCCAGCAGCTGGCCGGCCTGGTGGGCGACCCGCAGGGTCTCGACCTCGCCGTGCGGTTCGTGGACCGAGTGGCCCGGCCGGAGGACTCCCGGGTGGCGGCCCGCGAGCTGACCGGCCTGTCCGCCGGTGCCGCCGGGTTCCTCTCGCCGTCGGACCGGGCGCTCCTCGCCGTCGGGGCGAAGGTGGCGCCGCTGGCGCCGGGCGTCGTCGTGCCGCTGGCGCGCAAGCGCCTGCGCCAGCTGGTCGGCCACCTCGTGGTCGACGCCCACGACCCCGCCCTGGCGCAGCACCTCGTCCGGGCACGCGCGGAGGGCTTCCGGCTCAACATCAACCTCCTCGGCGAGGCCGTCCTCGGCGAGGCGGAGGCGGGTTCGCGAGCCGACCGTACGCGGGCGCTCCTCGAGCGCGACGACGTCGACTACGTCTCGATCAAGGTCTCCTCGCTCGTTTCGCAGATCTCGACCTGGGACACCGCGGGCACGGTCGCGCGCGTCACCGAGCGTCTGCGCCCGATCTACCGGGCCGCGAAGGCCCGCTCCCCGCACGCGTTCGTCAACATGGACATGGAGGAGTACCGCGACCTCGACCTGACCATCGCGGTGTTCACCGCGCTGCTCTCCGAGCCGGAGTTCACCGACCTCGAGGCGGGCATCGTGCTCCAGGCCTACCTGCCGGACGCCAACCGCGGGCTCGACGAGCTCCTCGCGTTCGCCCGGCAGCGGGTGGCCGACGGCGGCGCCCCGATCAAGATCCGCCTGGTCAAGGGTGCGAACCTGTCCATGGAGCGCGTCGAGGCGGAGCTGCACGGCTGGCAGCAGGCCCCGTACACGACCAAGGCCGAGGTGGACGCGAACTACCTGCGCCTCGTGGAGCGCACCCTCCGCCCGGAGCTCACCGGGATCGCTCGCCTGGGCGTCGCCTCCCACAACCTCTACGACGTCGCCCTGGCGCACCTGCTCGCGGAGCGCCGGGGGGTCGGCGCGTCCCTCGACGTCGAGATGCTGCAGGGCATGGCGCCCTCGCAGGCGCGCGCGGTGCGGGACACGGTCGGCACGGTCATTCTCTACACTCCCGTGGTCGCGCCCGAGGACTTCGACGTGGCGGTCTCCTACCTGATCCGCCGTCTCGAGGAGAACGCGCAGTCCCAGAACTTCCTCCACGGGCTCTTCGCCGGGGGCGAGGCGGCGATGACCGACCAGGAGCGCCGCTTCCGCGCGTCCGTGCAGGACATCCCCACGACGCCGACGTCACCGCGGCGCTCTGCCGACCACGAGCCCGCCGGCGAGTCGTTCACCAACGCCACCGACGCCGACCCCGCACTGCCCGAGGTGCGCGAGTGGGCCGGACGTCTCGTCTCCGCCTCGCCCGCCCCGCTGACCTCGCCCGTCCTGGGCTCTGTCGCCGCGGTCGACGAGGTCGTCGCCCGTGGGCGCGACGCCCAGCCTGCCTGGGCCTCCACCCCGGCCGCCGAGCGGGCCGCGGTGCTGCGCCGCGCCGCGGACGAGCTCGAGGCCAGGCGCGGTGCGCTGATCACCCAGATGGTCCACGAGGGTGGCAAGACCATCGACCAGGCGGACCCGGAGGTCTCCGAGGCGATCGACTTCGCCCGCTACTACGCCGACCGCGCCCTCGAGCTCGAGGGCGGCGCCTCGCTGCACGCCGACGGCGCCCGCTTCACCCCGGACGTGCTCACGCTCGTCACGCCGCCGTGGAACTTCCCCGTGGCGATCCCGATCGGCGGTGTCCTCGCCGCCCTGGCGGCCGGCTCCGCCGTCGTCATCAAGCCCGCGCACCCGGTTCCCGGCTGCACCGAGATCGCCATGGCCGCCCTGCACGCGGCGGGCGTCCCGGCCGACGTCGCACAGGTGGTGCGCGCCGACGAGCGCGAGGTCGGCCGGGCGCTGGTGGCCCACGAGGGGGTCGACTCCGTCATCCTCACCGGCGCGGCCGAGACCGCCGAGATGTTCATGTCCTGGCGCCGCGGTCGTCCCGGCGGGGCGCGGGTGCTGGGGGAGACCTCGGGCAAGAACGCCCTGGTCATCACGCCCGCGGCCGACTACGACCTCGCCGTGGCCGACCTGGTCAAGAGCGCCTTCGGGCACGCCGGGCAGAAGTGCTCCGCCGCCTCCTTGGTCATCCTGGTCGGCTCCGCCGGCCGGTCGGAGCGGCTGCGCCGCCAGCTGGTCGACGCCGTGAGGTCCCTCCGCGTGGGCTGGCCGACCGACCTGACGACGACGATGGGCCCGGTCATCGAGCCGCCCACCGGCAAGCTCGAGCGATCGCTCACCGTCCTCGAGCCGGGCGAGACGTGGCTCGTGGAGCCCCGTCAGCTCGACGACACCGGGCGCCTGTGGTCGCCGGGCCTGAAGGACGACGTCGCCCCCGGCTCCTTCTTCCACCTCACCGAGGCCTTCGGCCCCGTGCTCGGCATCATGTACGCCAAGGACCTCGACGAGGCCGTCGCGCTGCAGAACGCGACCGCCTACGGCCTCACCGGGGGCCTGCACTCGCTCGACGAGGCCGAGATCGACCGGTGGCTGGAGACGGTCGAGGTCGGCAACGCCTACGTCAACCGGCACATCACCGGCGCCATCGTGCGGCGCCAGTCCTTCGGCGGCTGGAAGTCCTCCTCGGTGGGGCCGGGCGCGAAGGCGGGCGGGCCGAACTACGTCGCCCAGCTCGGCACGTGGGCTCCCGACGGCGTGCCGGCGCGCCAGGCCGAGACCACGGCGGCCGTGCGCGGGGCCCTGGACGACTACACCGGTCTGGTCACCTCGCAGGCCGACCGGTCCTGGCTGCGGTCCGCCGTCGCCTCCGACGCCGCCGCCTGGGCCTCCGACCTCGGGGTCGAGCGCGACGAGAGCGGCCTGGAGGTCGAGGCCAACACGTTCCGGTACCGGCCCGCCGAGGTGACCGTGCGCACGGTGCCCGGCGCGTCCGTCGTCGAGCTGGTGCGGGTGCTGCTGGCCGCCCAGCTCGCCGGCAGCCGCGTCCGCGTCAGCCTCGACCCGCAGACCAGCGCGGCCCTGAAGTCCCGCGACGCCTCCGGCGAGACGGCCCGGGCGGGGCTGCGCCGCCTGGCCGAGCACGTCACGCGGGGTGAGAGCACCGAGGAGTTCGTCGCCCAGGTGCGGCGCGAGCCCGTGGACCGCGTCCGCGTCATCGGCTCGGGGGACGAGGCAGCCCGCATCGTCGACGAGCTGGCCTCGCCCGCGGTCACGGTGCTCGACGGGCCGGTGCTCGCCACCGGGCGGCGCGAGCTGCTCACCTTCCTGCGCGAGCAGGCCGTCTCCCGCACCCTGCACCGTTTCGGCCACCTGCCGGCCGGGCACTGACCGCCGTGACAGACGTAAGGACAGACGTAAGGACACGGTCGTGAAGCTCACGCGGCCCAGCCTCAAGGACCAGGCCCTGGCGGTCATCCGCCAGGGCATGGTCTCCGGGGAGATCCGGCCCGGCGAGATCCACTCGGCGGCGGGCATGGCCGCGCGGCTCGGCACCTCCAACGGTCCGGTCCGCGAGGCCATGCTCACGCTCGTCGAGCAGGGGATCATGCAGGTCGTCCCCAACGTCGGGTTCCAGGTCACCCGCCTGACCGACGAGGACCTCGACGAGATCCACGAGCTCCGCCTCATGCTCGAGGTGCCGGCGATGCGGCGACTCGGCGAGGAGGGCATCGCCGGACGCGAGGAGGACGTGCGCCGGCACGCCGAGGAGAGCGCCGCCGCCGCGGCGGCCAGGGACGTCGCCAGGTTTCTCTCCGCCGACCGGGAGTTTCACCTGTCGCTGCTCGAGCTGCTCGGCAACGGGCGACTGGTGAAGTTCGTCGCCAACCTGCGTGACCAGACCCGCCTGTACGGCCTGCACAACCTCGCCGAGGAGGGGCAGCTGGAGTCCTCCGCGGCGGAGCACGCGGAGCTGCTGGAGGCGCTCGTCGCCGGGGACGGCGAGCGGGCCGCCCGGGTGATGGGTACGCACCTCGGCCACGTCCGTGGAGACTGGGCGAGCCCGCTGCCGGGGGCCGGGCCGGCCTCAGCGACGGGCTGACGCCCGCCGCGCACCCTCGGCGACGGGCTGACGCCCGCCGCGCACCCTCAGCGATGGCGTGCCAGGCACGCCGGGAAGGCACCATGACCACACCCGCCCAGGGCGCCAGCCGGGTCGCGCCCGCGACCTTCGCCGGCATGGCCCTTTTCTCCGCGGAGGACGTCGCGCGAACGACGTCGACGACTGCCGCCGTCGACGCCCTCGAGGCGGCGCTGCTCGGCGGGCTCGACCCCGAGCGCGACGCCCCGCGCTCGCGCGTGACGACGGCGACCGGCGAGCTCCTCATCATGCCCTCCACGCTCGGTGACCTCTCCGGGGTCAAACTCCTCTCGAGCACGCCCGGCAACACTGACCTGCCGCTCATCCAGGGCGCGTACGTGCTGTTCGAGGGGCCCGGCCAGCGGCCGGCCGCCATCGTCGACGGCATCGCCCTGACCAACCTGCGCACCCCGGCTGTCTCCGCTCTCGCGGTGCGTCACCTGGCACCCGCGCCCTCCGGCCCCGAGCGGCTCACCGTCTTCGGCACCGGGGCGCAGGCGCGGGGCCACGTCCTCGCCCTGCTCGAGACGCGCGCCGTCGCCGAGGTGACCCTGGTCGGTCGCACGCCGGACGCGCTCGAAAGCCTCGCCGACGAGGTCCGGGCGGCGGGCGTCACGGTGAGCACCTGCCGCCTCGACGTCGCGGCGGCCGCCGTCGAGCAGGCCGATCTCATCTGCTGCTGCACCGCCTCACCGACGCCGCTCTTCGACGGCAGCCTCGTCAAGGACGGCGCCGTCGTCGTTGCGATGGGTTCGCACTTCCCGGACGAGCGCGAGGTGGACGACGCGCTCGTCCGCCGGGCGAGCGTCGTCGTGGAGTCCCGGGCGAGCACGCTCCGCGAGGCCGGCGACGTCGTCATCCCGCTCGCGTCGGGGGCGCTCCGGGAGGACGAGCTGGTCACGCTGCACGACGTCGTCACCGGCCGAGCCCGCCTCGACGCTCCCGGACCGCGGCTGTTCAAGGGCACAGGGATGCCGTGGGAGGACCTCGTGGTGGCGTCCGCCATCTACCGTGCCGCCACGGCGCGAGGCGCCTGAGCCCAGCGGGGAGCCGCCGTCCCCGGCAGTCGGAAGCCGCGGCTGGTGGCGGAACGAGGTACCGCGGGAACGATCGTGCTCGCCACGGGACGACGCTCACCGAGCGGCGGGCCGTGGTGGTCGGTGACGAGCCCGGTCCCGTGCGCGGAGAGCCGGTCCGCAGTCCGAATCCTGAGACGAACCGGCGGAATTTCAGGGATCAATCGGACAACGCCTCGCGTCCGTTTTCACCCGGGACTAAGGTCCCGTCCCAACCACTTCTCCCCCTGGAGGTCCGATGCGCCGCCCCCACGTCCCCGGCAGTTCCGGATGGTTCGCCAAGCTGTCCCCGGCTCGCAGGGGATGGGTGCTCTTCGCCGGTGGCCTCCTCGTGACTGGGCTGCTCGCCTCCGCGGGGATCACCAGCACGCTGCTCGCGGCGCTCCTCGCCGTGGTCATGGGCGCCGGGCTGGTGCTGGGCCTCTCCCCGATCCTGTCCGCCGGTGCGTCGGCGGCCGCCGACACACCGGGGCGGAAATTGCGGGCGGTGCCCGCCCTTGCCCCCGCACGTGCCGGCACCCGGGGCCTCCGCCCGGTGCCCCCGTCGTGGGAGTACTACGAGACCTTCGGTCGCTGACGCTTCGCCTCACCCGCCCACCAGCACCCAGCCCGTCGCCGCGTCCGTGGCGAAGGTCTTCGCGGGGCCCGCGACGGAGGCTCGTTCGGCTGCCTCGGCGGGGAGCACGCGCTCCAGCGCCGCCCAGACCGCACGGTCCAGCGACGCGTAGGTTCCGTCCACCGTGCGCAGCATGTTGCGCTGCGCTCGTGATGTTCCCCGCATAGGGCTGGCGTGGTGCTCGTAGGTGTTCACCGCCTGGAGCACCGCGTGCGCCGTCCCGCCCCACGGCTCGACACGGCGGTCGTGGACGTAGAGCTCGTCGATCGCCTCCCGCTTCCGCTCGGCATGCTTGAGGGCCCGCGGCGGCAGCAGCTCGTCCTGCGGCCCTTTCAGGGGCACCCAGGAATCGAGGAACCTGGACCAGGTCCGCCGATCCACGTCGATCCGGCACAACCGCCGGATCTCCTCGGTGAAGGCCTCGCCGGTCGTGTGAACGATCGCCAGAGCCCGGCGGGCGGCGTCGAGCTTGACCCGGGAGTTGCGCGAGTGTCGGATGCGCAGCTCCTGCCCGCGCTCCGCCAGCGCGACCGCACGGGTGTTGTCGCACACGACGTCCGTCACCGTGCGTTTGTACGTCGTCGCCAGGGAGCCGTCGTGCGTGGTGGTGGCCAGGAGGTTCGGCCGGAACTCGACGCCCTCGGGTGTGGTGATCGACTCGGGCATACTCACCTCGACCCAGGCGATGGCGCCGTCACGGAGCAGCCCGGCGGAGCTGATCGTGAGCGAGTCGTCGAGGATGTCCGACACCGTGCGGAGCAGGTAGTCGGTGTACTGGTGCGGCTCGTACGCCTGGGTGAAGACGCCGAGCACCGTGCCGTCGCCGCGGTCCGACCGCACGATGGCCTGCCGTGACTCCACGGCCACCCAGCGGACGGGCTCGCCCGCCGCGCTCAGGTGCGTCATCGTCGCCGCGTCCGCGGGGCGCTCGACGGCGACGGGCCGGGACTGCGCCCGCCAGCCGAAGAGCCGGCGGGCGACGTCTTCGGTGGGGATCGGTCCGGCGTAGTGGTTCGGCTCCTCGCCCTGCATCTCGGCCCGGTAGTGCCAGGCCGTGCCGCGCTGCGAGGTGTTGCCGATGAGGGTCTGGGTGTTGAGGGACAGCAGTGTCTCTGTGGTCATGGGATCGCCTCCTTGACCGCAGCCAACCGCGACCCGCCCACATCGCGCGGACGGCCTCCACACCCTGCCGGTCACCCGACCGCTCGGTTGTGGACAGCCCGAGGGTTCGGCGCGCCGCTCGGGTGGGCGCGCTCGGGCGCGGCGAGCTGGGGCGGTCGCTCGGGTAACTCGCTCGGGTGGGGCGCGCGCTCGGGCGCGGCGCTGGGGGGCTCGCTCGGGCGGGCCGCTCAGACGGCGGCGCGAAGGGCGGGGCTGGCGCCGCCCTGCGCCCCGCGGCACCATGACGACGGCGACTGGCGACTGGTGGCCGGCGACTGGTGGCCGGCGGCCGGCGCTCGGCGGCGCGGCAACCGGCGGCAGGCGCCCCGGCGGCGGGAGGAGGTGGCGCCATGGACATCGGCTTCGCCCTGCCCGTCTCGGGCTCCTGGGCCACACCGCAGAACGTCGTCGGCATCGCGCGCCGGGCGGAGGAGCTGGGATACCGGTCCCTGTGGACGTTCCAGCGACTGCTCGTCCCTGAGGGGTCGCGCCTGCCGCCGGTCTACACCTCCGTGCTCGACCCCCTCGTCACTCTCGCCCACGCCGCGGCGGTCACGGACCGTGTCCGGCTCGGCACCGCCATCGTCAACATGCCCTTCCAGCCTCCCGTGGTGCTGGCCAAGCAGCTCGCGACCCTCGACGTGCTCTCCGGGGGCCGCCTCGACGTCGGGCTCGGGCTCGGCTGGGAGCGTGAGGAGTTCGCCGCGGCCGGGACGTCCTACGATCGGCGCGGCGCACGCGCCGAGGAGTACCTCGCCTGCCTCCGGGCGCTCTGGGGGCCCGACCCGGTGGAGTTCTCCGGCACCTTCTACCAGGTGCCCGCAGCGGTCGTCCGGCCGAAACCGGTGCAGCAGCCCGCCCCGCCCGTGCTTCTCGGCGGCGCAGCACCACGGGCGCTCGACCGGGTCGGCCGTCTCGCCGACGGATGGATCAGTGCCAGCCGCGCCGACCTCGACGATCTGTCCACGTCGATCGGCCGGGTCCGCGCCGCAGCGCGGGCGCACGGGCGCGATCCCGGAGGGCTGCGCTTCGTCTGCCGCGGGGTGGTGCGGGGCGTCCCGCGCGGGCCCCGCCTCACGGGCACGCTCGACGAGATCCGCTCCGACCTGCCGGCTCTCGCCGCCCAGGGCGTCACCGAGCTCTTCGCCGACCTCAACTTCGACCCGGCCGTCGGCCACCCCGACGCCGACCCCGCCGCCGCCGTGCGGCGGGCCCACGAGGTGCTCGAGGCGCTGGCGCCGGACGCGGCTCCGTAGCGTCCCGGGCAGCGGGCAGCGGGCAGCGGGCAGCGGGCAGCGGCCGGGCAGCCGGGCAGCCGGGCAGCCGCGCGGGACGGTGGCCGGGCAGCCGGGCAGGACGGTGGCCGGGCAGCCGGGCAGCCGGGCAGGACGGTGGCCGGGCAGCCGGGCAGGACGGTGGCCGGCTCACGGTGTCACTGGCCGGGCCCTTGGTCCCCTCCGGCGGCGAGAACTCCCTGAACTGGGGATGAACGGACGGCAGCCGTTCGGAAAAACCCTCCGGCGTCGGTACCGGTACGTGACACGATGCCAGCAGGTGGCCCCGCCGGGACCCGAGACAACAGGCAGAGGCGCAGCGCAGTGACGATGACCCGCACCGACGACCGTCCTGCCAGGCCCGCAACGGCGGGCGACGTGCTCGTCGTCACGGACCTCGTCCGCCGCTTCGGTGACCTCACCGCCGTCGACGGCGTCTCCTTCCGCATCGCGCCGGGCGAGACGTACGGGCTCCTCGGCCCGAACGGCGCCGGCAAGACCACGACCATCTCGATGATCGCGGGCCTCGTCGCCGCCGACGCCGGCACCGTCACGGTGGCCGGGCAGCCGATGGGCCCGTCGCGCACCGAGGTCAAGCGGCACATCGGCCTGGTGCCCCAGGACCTGGCGATCTACCCGGAGCTCACCGGCCGCGAGAATCTCACCTTCTTCGGCCGTCTCCAGGGCCTGCGCGGCAAGGAGCTCGGCTCACGGATCGACACCGTGCTGGACCTCGTGGGCCTGGCCGACCGGGCCAAGGACGCCACCAAGGAGTACTCCGGCGGCATGAAGCGCCGGCTCAACATCGGCATCGGCCTGCTCCACCGGCCGACCCTGCTCATCCTCGACGAGCCCACCGTCGGCGTCGACCCGCAGTCCCGCAACGCGATCCTCGAGTCCGTCGAGGCGCTGTCCGTGGAGGGCATGGCGGTGCTGTACACCACCCACTACATGGAGGAGGCCGAGCGGCTGTGCGACCGCATCGCGATCGTCGACTCCGGGAGGTTCCAGGCCGAGGGGACCCGTGACGAGCTGATCCGCCTCGTCGGCGGCGTCGACCGCATCCGCCTCAGCGGGGGTGGGAGCGTCGCCGCCGCCGCCGAGGCCCTCGCGGCGCTGCCGGCCGTCGTGCACGTCGACGCCGACCGGCGGGAGATCGTCCTGACCGTGCGCGACGCACCGGCGGCCGTGGCCGCGGTGGTCAACGGGGCCACCGACGCCGGGATGTCGCTGAGCGGCGTGGAGATCACACGACCCAACCTCGAGTCGGTGTTCCTGCACCTGACCGGCAAGGCCCTGCGGGACTGACCGTGAACCAGCTCTGGACCCTGACCGCGTCCGACCTGCGCCAGCGGGTCCGGGACAAGTCCGTCGTCATCTTCGCGCTCGTGGTCCCGCTCGCGCTCATGCTCGTCTTCAACCTCGTCTTCGGAGGGACGGAGGACCTCGAGCTGGAGCCGGTCACCGTGGCCGCCGCCGTCCCGGCCGACGACGAGCTCGCCGCCGTCCTCCTCGCCGCGCTCGGCGAGCTCGAGTCGCCGGAGGTCACCGTGCAGGAGGTGGCGGCGGACGAGGTCCGTGGGCTCGCAGAGGCCGGCACCGCCGAGCTCGGGCTCGTGGTGCCGGAAGGTTTCGGCGAGGCGCTCACCCGCGGGGAGGGGCCCGTCGTCGACATCGTCGAAGGAGACGGGGCGGGGATCGAGTCTGACGTCCTCGTCGCGGTCGTCCAGGGTGTTCTCGACCAGCTCGCCGCCGGCACGGTGGCCGCCGGAGCCGCAGACGAGCTCGGCATGCCGCCCGCGCAGGTGGGGGCGATCGCGCAGCAGGCTGCCACCGCAGGCCCGGCCGTGACGCTCGCCGAGGGCGAGGCGTCGAACGAGCAGCTCAGCGGCCTGGGCTCGCTCGTGGCGGGGCAGGCCGGCCTGTTCCTGCTCTTCACCGTCGGCTTCGGCGTGCTGAGCCTGGTGAACGAACGGGAGCAGGGCACGCTCGCCCGGCTGCGTTCGATGCCGATGCGGCCCGGCCTCGTGGTCGCCGCGAAGGCGCTGGTCAGCTTCGTGCTCGGCGTCGTGGCCACGACGGTGCTCCTGGTCGTCGGCTCGCTGCTGTTCGACGTCAGCTTCGGCTCCGCCCTCGCGGTGGGGGTGCTGGTCGTGTGCGCGGTGACCGCGGCCACCTCGCTCATGCTCGTCATCGCCCGCGTCGCCCGCACCGCCGAGCAGGCCAACGTCCTGCAGTCCATCTTCGCCATCGCGCTGGGCACGGCGGGCGGCGCGTTCTTCCCGCTCACCGCCTCCGGCGTCGCCGGCCAGCTCCTCGACCTCAACCCGGTCGCCGCGTTCATCCGCGGCCTGGGCATCACCTCGGGCGGCGGGGGGCTGACCGACATCGGTGTCCCGGTCCTCTACATGCTCGCGTTCGCCGTCGTCGTCACCGCAGCCTCCCTGCTGGTGCCGGACCGGGGGAGGGAGCTGTGAGAGCCGTGCTCGCCGTCGCCGCCGTCGAGCTGCGGCGCTTCCTCCGCGACCGCTCCAACATCTTCTTCGTCTTCATCTTCCCGCTGGTCCTCGTGCTGGTGCTCGGCTCGCAGTTCGGGGGCGGCGGGACCACCGGCAGCGCCGTCGTCGTGGGGGCGGGGAGCGAGCTGCGCAGCGCCGTCGTCACCGCCCTCGAGGACCGCGACGTCAGCGTCAGCCTCGCCGACGACGACGACGCGCTCGAGCAGGTCGCCCGCGGCCGCGCCGACGCCGCGCTGCGGATCGACGACGCCGACGCCGACGCGTACGCCGCCGGCGAGGACGTCACCCTCGACATCGTCGCGAGCTCGCAGGCGGGAGCCCCGGTCACCGTGCAGCGTGCCCAGAGCGCGGTCCGGGCCGTCACCGCGCGGCAGGGCCAGGTGGCCGCGCTGACCGCGGCGGGGGTGGGCGCGGGAGCGGCGTCGGCCGCCCTGGACCGCGCCGACCAGGGCTTCGAGCCGCCCCGCCTCGAGGTGACGGACGTCGACGCGGTGGCGCAGGAGTTCTCCGGACTGGGGCAGTTCGACATCGGGGCGGCGTCCCAGCTGCTGCTGTTCGTGTTCCTGATCTCCCTCGCCGGGTCCAGCACCCTCATCCAGGGCCGCCGGTACGGGGTGGTCGCCCGCGCGCTCACCGCCCCGGTCTCCTCCACCCAGCTGGTGGCCGGCCAGGCGCTGGGCCGGTTCGTCATCGCGCTGTTCCAGGGCGCCTACATCATGGCCGCGACGGCGCTGCTCTTCGGCGTGGAGTGGGGCGACGTCGGGCTCTCGCTGCTCGTGCTGGCCGCCTTCGCCGCCGTGGCCGCGGGCGCCGCGATGCTCGTCGGCTCCCTGCTGGACAACGAGAACGCCGCCGTCGGCCTGGGCATCGGCCTCGGTCTCGTCCTCGCCGCCCTCGGCGGCGGGATGCTGCCCCTCGAGCTCTTCCCGGACACGCTGCGCGAGGTCTCGCACGTGACGCCGCACGCCTGGGCCTACGAGGCGTTCGCCGACATCCAGCGGCACGGGGCGAGCCTGGCCGACATCCTGCCCCGGCTCGGCGTACTGCTCGGCATGGCCGCCGTGACACTGGCGCTGGGCTCGTGGGCGCTGCGCCGCAGCCTGGCGCGGGCGATGTAGCCCCGGCGGTACGGCATGCTGAACCCATGACGAACGCCGCCGGGCCGTTGCTCCTGCTCGACTCCGCCTCGCTGTACTTCCGCGCCTACTACGGCGTTCCCGACAGCATCAAGGCACCCGACGGCACACCGGTCAACGCCGTGCGCGGGTTCCTCGACATGATCGCCCAGCTGGTGACGGACCGGCACCCCGCCCGTCTCGTGGCCTGCTGGGACGACGACTGGCGGCCCGCGTTCCGGGTGGCGGCCATCCCCTCCTACAAGGAGCACCGGCTCGCCGCCGACGGCGGCGAGGAGGTGCCGCCCGCCCTGACCGCGCAGGTGCCGGTCATCGTCGAGGCGCTCGCCGCCCTCGGGATCGCCCGGGCGGGTGCTCCGGGCTTCGAGGCCGACGACGTGATCGGCACGCTGGTCGCACGCGAGGTCGCCCAGGACGGCCGCCGTACGCCGGTCGAGGTGGTCACCGGGGACCGCGACCTGTTCCAGCTGGTCGACGACACCGCGGGCGTGCGGGTGCTGTACCCGGTGAAGGGCGTGAAGAACCTCCAGGTGGTCGACCAGTCGTACCTGCGGGAGCGCTACGGGGTGGAGACGGGCGCCGCGTACGCCGACATGGCGACGCTGCGGGGGGACCCGAGCGACGGCCTGCCGGGTGTGGCGGGAGTGGGGGAGAAGACCGCGGCGTCGCTGCTGCGCAAGCACGGCACGCTCGCCGGCGTGCTGGCGGCGGTCGAGGCGGGTGAGGTGAGCGCCGGGCAGCAGGTGAAGTTCCGCGCAGCGTGGGACTACCTCGCCGTCGCGCCCACCGTGGTGCGCGTGGCGCACGACGCCCCGGTGGCCGACGTGGACGACGGGCTGCCGGACGCACCCGCGGACCCGGCCGCCGTCGCCGACCTCGCCGATCGGTGGAACCTGACCTCCTCGATGACGCGCGTCGTCCAGGCGCTCACCGCGGCCGGGGAGCGCCGGGGCGGCTGAGCTGCCGGCGCGGCAGGGGATCGCCGGGGCTGGTGCGGCAAGAGCCGCTCGCCGTCAGCGAGCCGCCTCGGCGAGCCAGAGCTCCGCGCGCGCCCGGGCGCAGGACTCGACCAGGACGGAGGCGATCTTCTCGGCGTCCGCCCCGGTGAACCGGGCGGTCGGCACGGCCACGGTCAGCGCGGCGCGGACCTCGCCCGCCGCCGTCCCGAGGGACGCGCCGAGGGCCGCGACTCCGGGCTCGCTCTCCTCCTGGTTGAAGCCGAAGCGCTGGGAGCGAACCCGTTCGAGCTCGGCCGTGAGCTCGCCGAGGTTCGTCGCGTGACCGCCGGGCCACGGCCGCAGCCCGGCGGGGTGGAGCGCGGCGAGCGCGTCGGGGGAGAGCTCGGCGAGCATCGCCTTGCCGCCCGAGGTCGTGTAGGCGGGCATGCGTGTGCCGACCCGCAGGCCCACCCGGAGGCTGCGGTCGCTCTCGATGCCGTCGACGAAGCGCACGTCCGAGCCGATGAGGACCATGAGGTGCGACGTCTCGCCCAGCTCGGCGAAGAGCGAGTCGAGGTAGGGCCGCAACGTGCGGACGATCTCGGGGATCCCGGCGGACACCGCCGGCGCGGCAAGCTCCGGTCCGGCCTCGTAGAGCTTCTTCTCACCCTGGACCGCCCAGCCCCGGTGCCCGAGGGTGCTGAGGAGGCGGTGCGCCGTCGACGGCGCGACGCCGAGCTCCTGCGCAGCCTCGGTCACGCTCAGGCGCCCGCGGTCCCGCAGCAGGCCGAGGAGCTGCAGGGCGCGGTCGACCGCTTCGATGCGGTACGGGTCACTTTTCTGCTGCACAGAATCAGCCTAGCGTGGTGTTGCACACAGTGGAAGCCCCGGGTTAACGTCATCCGAACATGTGACCCCGACCACGGCGGCGGGGCGCGATAGTCAGCGAGGAGGCGGACTGTGTCCACAGATCAGGTGATCATCGCCGGCGGCGGCATCGGCGGGCTGGGGGCGGCCCTCATGCTGGCTCGCAAGGGCTTGCGCGTGACGGTGCTTGAGCAGGCGCCCGAGTTCGCCGAGGTCGGCGCCGGGCTGCAGCTCGCGCCGAACATCACCCGCATGCTCGACGAGGTCGGCGTGCTCGAGAAGATCCTCCCGCTGTCCGTCCAGCCCAAGCGACTGGTCTTCATGAACGCCGTCTCCGGCGAGATGCTCACGACGCTCGACCTCGTCGACGCCCGCAGGCGCTACGGCGCGCCGTACATCGTCCTGCACCGGAGCGACCTTCTCGACGCGCTGCGCGAGGCCGCCGAGGCCGAGCCGAACGTCGTGCTGCGCACCGACCACAGGGTCACGAAGGTCGAGGACAGGGGCGACTCCGTCGTCGTCACCTGCGCCAACGGCGCGGCGCTGACCGGTCAGCTGCTCATCGGCGCAGACGGGCTGCACTCGGTCGTCCGCAAGGAGATCGTCCAGGACGAGCCGGTCCCCTCCGGCTACGTCGCCTACCGTGGTGCGGTCCCCGTCGAGGACGTGGACCGCCGCATGGACATGGACGACGTCGTCGTCTGGATGGGTCCGGGCCTCCACCTGGTCCAGTACCCGGTCCGCGCCGGCAAGCTGTACAACCAGGTCGCCGTCTTCCGCAGCCAGGAGTACCTGGAGGGCAAGGAGGACTGGGGTACGCCCGAGGAGCTCGACCGCACCTACGCCGGCATGTGCGAGCAGGTGCGCGTGGCGATCCCGTCGCTCGGCCGCATCAAGCGCTGGCCGATGGCCGACCGTGAGCCGCTGACGAACTGGACAAAGGGCCGGATCTCGCTGCTCGGCGACGCCGCGCACGCCATGCTGCAGTACCTCGCCCAGGGCGCCGGGCAGTCCCTCCTCGACGGCGCGTCGATCTCCACCGCGCTGTCCACCCTCGGCGACGGCGCCTGGGCCCGCGAGGACGTGGACCGGGCCCTGGCCCGGTACGAGTCCGAGCGCGTGGAGGCTGCCGGCAACGTCCAGTCCACCGCCCGCGTCTGGGGCGACATCTGGCACGTGGACTCCCACGTGCCGATGATCCTGCGCGACGAGGCGTTCCGCCGTCGCGACACCTACGACTACCACCTCGTGGACTGGCTGTACGGTCCCGTCCGCGAGGGTGCCGACGCAGGGAACGTCCCCCAGCCGGTCGGCGGCGACGCCCCGGCCGAGGCCACCTCCGCCCCCACCCCCGCCCACGCCTGAGAGACGAAGGAGTCGACAGATGACCACCACCGACCAGCCCCTGGAGCACGGCGACGTCGAGAACGCGATGCAGCCGGAGGACACCCCCGAGCTGCGCGAGCTCTACGCCGGGTTCGAGGCGAACCACATGGTCCCGCTCTGGACCCAGATCGACGACCTCATGCCCATGCACCCGGCGCCCAGGGCGGTGTCGCACGTGTGGAAGTGGTCGACCCTCTACCCGCTGGCGAAGCGCTCGGGCGACCTCGTGCCCGTCGGGCGAGGCGGCGAGCGACGCGCGATCGGCCTGGCGAACCCGGGCCTGGGCGGCCGACCCTACGTCTCCCCGACGCTGTGGGCCGCCATCCAGTACCTCGGCCCCAAGGAGACGGCACCGGAGCACCGGCACTCCCAGAACGCCTTCCGCTTCGTCGTCGAGGGCGAGGGCGTGTGGACCGTCGTCAACGGCGACCCCGTCCGGATGAGCCGCGGTGACTTCCTGCTGACGCCGGGCTGGAACTTCCACGGGCACCACAACGAGACCGACAAGCCGATGGCCTGGATCGACGGTCTGGACATCCCGTTCTCCTACCAGAACGACGTCGGCTTCTTCGAGTTCGGCTCCGAGCGCGTGACCGACTACGCGACGCCGAACTACTCCCGCGGCGAGCGCCTGTGGTGCCACCCCGGCCTGCGCCCGCTCTCCGGCCTGCAGAACACCGTCTCCTCGCCGATCGGCGCCTACCGGTGGGAGTACACCGACCGCGCGCTCACCGAGCAGCTGCTGCTCGAGGAGGAGGGCCAGCCGGCCACCGTCGAGCAGGGTCACGCCGCCGTGCGCTACGTCAACCCCACCACCGGCGGCGACGTCATGCCGACCATCCGCGCCGAGTTCCACCGCCTGCGCGCAGGCGCCGTGACGGCCACGCGCCGTGAGGTCGGCTCGACCGTCTTCCAGGTCTTCGAGGGCTCCGGCTCGGCCGTCATCGACGGCACCGAGCACCAGCTCGAGATCGGCGACATGTTCGTCATCCC
This sequence comes from Georgenia daeguensis, assembly GCF_039537705.1. NCBI lineage: Bacteria > Bacillati > Actinomycetota > Actinomycetes > Allobogoriellales > Allobogoriellaceae > Georgenia > Georgenia daeguensis. Next base: position 3,849 of record NZ_BAABBA010000008.1, on the reverse strand, counting down.
GTCGTGGGTGCCGTGGTCGCTGCAGGCCGACACCCAGTTCGACCTCTTCCGTTTCTCCGACGCGCCGATCATGGAGCGTCTGCACTTCGACCGCACGTACATCGAGGGGACCGACCGATGAAGCTGACCACCCTGCGCACCACCTCCGGCACCGTCGCCGCCCGCGTCGACGGCGACAAGGCCGTCGAGCTGGCCGGCTTCTCCGACGTCGGGGACCTGCTGCGCCGCGGCGACCTCTCCGCCGCGGCCGAGGCCTCCGGTGCCGAGCACGACCTCGCGACGGCGGACCTGGCCCCCGTGGTGGCCACCCCGGGCAAGATCGTCTGCGTCGGCCTGAACTACCGGAACCACATCCTCGAGATGGGCCGCGAACTGCCCGAGTACCCGACGCTGTTCACCAAGTTCCCCGAGGCCCTCATCGGTCCGCGCGACGAGATCCAGATCCCGCCGGAGTCGGACAAGATCGACTGGGAGGGCGAGCTCGTCGTCGTCGTCGGGAAGACCGTCCGCCGCGCCGACGCGGAGCAGGCGAAGGCCGCCATCGCGGGCTACACGGTGATGAACGACATCACCATGCGCGACTACCAGTACCGCACCCCGCAGTGGTTCCAGGGCAAGGCGTGGGAGCGGTCCACGCCGGTCGGCCCGGTGCTCGTCACCCCGGACGAGCTGCCGGCCGACGCCGAGCTCGTCACCCGCCTCGACGGCGAGGAGATGCAGCGCACCCGCATCGACGACCTCGTCTTCGACGCCGTCGCGCTCGTGCAGTACATCTCCACGATCTTCACCCTCAACCCCGGCGACATCATCGCCACCGGGACCCCCGGGGGCGTCGGCCACGCGCGCAAGCCCGGCCGCTACATCACCGCGGGCCAGACGGTGTCGGTGTCCATCGACGGCATCGGCGAGGTCGTCAACGTGGCGGTCGCGGAGAAGGTGGCGGGCGGCGCCGAGCAGACCGCCGCCACGGTGGGCGCATGAGCACCTCGCTCGAGCAGGCCCGCGAGGAACTCCGGCGGCGGCAGGGCGCGGGGGCGCGGTACGACTCCGCGAACGCCCCCGCGCGCGAGCTGGCGTGGGCGCGGACCGGCACGGCGTACTTCGCCCGCAAGCTCAACGAGCTGACCGACGAGGAGCTCTACGGGCCGAGCCTGCTGCCGGGCTGGACCCGGGCGCACCTGGTGGCGCACGTGGGGTACAACGCCCGCGCGCTGACCAGGCTGTGCGAGTGGGCGCGCACAGGCGTGGAGACGCCCATGTACGCCTCGACCACCCAGCGCAGCGCCGAGATCGACCGGGGGGCCACCCTCCCCGCCCGGGCGCTGCGCAATCTCTTCGCCCACGCCGAGGTCCACCTGAACGTCGAGTGGCGCGATCTCACCGACGAGCAGTGGGACCACGAGGTCCGCACCGCTCAGGGACGCACCGTGCCGGCCCGGGAGACCGCGTGGATGCGCGCCCGCGAGGTGTGGGTCCACGCCGTGGACCTGGACAACGCCGGATCCTTCCGGGACTTCCCGCCCGACCTGCTCGACGAGCTCCTCGCCGACGTCCTGAGGGCGTGGGCGCGGCGCGAGGAGAAGGTCGACCTCGTCCTCGCCCCCACCGACCGGAACAGCCAGGTCACGGTGGGAGAGGGCACCGGCCCGACGGTCAGCGGCACCACCGCGGACCTCGTCCGCTGGCTCACCGGCCGCGGCGAACGCCGGCTCACCAGCTCGACCGGTGAGGTGCCCGAGATCCCGCGCTGGTTCTGACCGGCACGCGGCGGCCCGTCGTCGACGGGCCGCCGCACCGCCGGGAGCCCTCCGGGCCCGGCCACAAGCTTGACGCTCCTGAGCGACGCCTGCCCGTCCCGACGGGCGCGCCTTCGCCTGCGCGCGGTGCCTCCAGGTGCCGCCATCGACGCCCGCCGCACCAGGCTGGGCGCCCCGCCCGCTGCGCCACCGCGCACCGGTGCGCCCTCTCGGCGCCACACCCTCCCTCGGCGGAAACGGTGGCCGGCGCCCCGCAGCTGCACTGCCGGCGTGCGACGTCGGCCAGACCGAAGGACTCTCATGGCACTGGCACCCGAAACTGCCCGGTCCACCAGCGGCACCCAGACCCCGGACCGGACGTCGCTCGCCGCCGTCGTGGTGGCGTGGCTCTTCGTCGTCTTCGACGGTTACGACCTCATCGTCTACGGCACCGTCCAGGCCCGGCTCCGCGAGGAGTGGTCGCTGGACTCCGCCGCGGCCGGGACCCTCGGGTCGGTCGCCTTCCTCGGGATGATGCTCGGCGCGCTGGGCGCCGGCCGGCTCGCCGACCACTTCGGCCGGAAGCTGACCATCATCGGCTCCGCCGTCGTCCTCTCGGTCTTCACCGTGCTCTGCGCGGTGGCGCAGGACCCGGTCAGCTTCGGCGCGCTGCGCTTCCTCGCGGGGCTCGGCCTCGGCGGTCTGGTGCCCAGCGCCAACGCCCTCGCCGCGGACCTGGTGCCCCAGCGGTGGCGCGCCACGGTCGCCACGCTGATGATGTCCGGCGTCCCGATCGGCGGTTCGATCGCCGCCCTGGTCGGCATCCCGGTGATCCCCGCCTGGGGCTGGCGGCCGATGTTCGCGTTCGCGCTCGTCGCGCTGGTGATCCTCGTCCCCGTCGCCTGGAAGGTCATCCCGGCCGACCACGACCGGGGCCGCGCGCACGCTCACCACGAGCACCGCCCAGGATTCGGCACGCTGCTGCGTCCGCCGTTCCTGCTCGTCACCCTCCTGTTCGCCGGGGCCACCGTCGTGACCCTCATGGCCTGGTACGGGCTGGGCACCTGGCTGCCGAACCTCATGGAGATCGCCGGCTACGACCTCGGCTCCGCGCTGACCTTCGCCCTCGCGCTCAACCTGGGCGCCGTCGCCGGGTCCGTGGTGACCGCCTGGTCGGGCGACCGGTACGGAACCGTCCCGACCGGCGTCGTGGCCGCGGGTCTCGCCGGGCTCGCCCTGCTCGCGCTCCTGACGACCCCGCCGGTGTGGGCGGTCTACGTCATCCTCGTGCTTGCCGGCGTCGGCACGCACGGCACGCAGGCGCTGATCATCGCTGCCGTCGCCACGTACTACCCGGCGCACCTGCGGGGGACCGCCCTCGGCTTCGCCCTGGGCATGGGACGCATCGGAGCCGTCCTGGCACCGCAGGTCGGCGGCCTGCTGCTGGCGGCCGGGCTCGGGGTCGGGTCGAACTTCCTGCTCTTCGGCGCCTGCGCCGTCGCCTCCGCGTTCCTGCTCGCGGGGATCTGGCGCCACTTCGGGGTCACCCACGACGCCGAGCGGGTCATCGCGCACTGAGGGGCAGCACGCAGGCGTGACCGCCGGTCACCCCCGCCGCCCGGCAGGGGCTGCCGACGACTACGCTCGGACCATGGCCGGCCGCGCAGTCGCGGGGCTCGTGGGGCTCGTCGTCACGGGTTGCTCCGTCGCGCTGGCCGAGCTCCTCGTCCGGGTCGCGGCCACCGGGCCCGGGCCGGTCGAGGCGGTCGCCGAGGCGTTCATCGACCGCACGCCCGCCTGGCTCAAGGACCTCGCCATCGCCTGGTTCGGCACGAGCGACAAGCTCGCGCTCGGCGCCGGCATCACCGTCGTCCTGCTCGTCCTGGCGGTGGTCGCGGGCCTGTCGGAGCGGACGGTGCGGTGGCGCGGCTCCGGCGTTCTCGTCCTGATCGGCGTCGTGGCCGCGGCCGCCACCCTGAGCCGTCCCGACGGCGGATGGGGCGCCGTGTGGCCGGTGGTGGCGGGCACGGCCGCCGGCGCGCTCGCGCTGCCGGCGCTGGTGCCGAGGGCGGGGGAGCGGGCGACGGCGGAGCACGCGGCCGCGGCGACGGCC